>JAPKYU010000068.1 GCA_026394175.1 Acidobacteriota bacterium
CCGCAGGAATGGACAGGACGGGTTGGCCTTCAAACTCGATCCGAAGTTCTGGCCGGCGACGGAGCCCGCCGTCCTGAAAGTAACTTATACGGATGGCGAGAAAGCGATTTGGCAGGTGGAGTACAGCGGCCCGGGCGGCGGGAAGCGGACCTCGGCGAAGGTCACCGGCAGCGGCGACGGGCAGCGCAAGACCGCAACTCTAGACCTCGGCCCGCTTTCGGCCGCCGGAGCTTTCGCGGCCGGCACGGACTTCCGCATCGTGACCCTCGGCCCGGGCGATGTGACGGTAACGCTGGTTCGCATCCTCAAGGTCAACTGGCGAGAGCAGTAGGCCGATGGCTGCCTGCTGACGCCCGGTCTCTGTTTGTGATAAACATCGCTGCATGAAGCGCATGATCCTGTTCGTTCTTGTCTGCCTGGCCGGGAGCCTGCACTCACACGGGTCGGAGCCCGCGGAGGCGGCGCCGGCCCACCGCGTGCTGGCTTTCTATTACAACTGGTATGGGACGCCGGCCTTTCAAAAAGGAAAATGGGAACACTGGGCCGAGTGCCGCGGCTGCGCGCACGACCCGGCGAAAACCGTGGAGATCGCCTCGCCGCGCGACGGGAAAAAGTTGACTGTGCCGGATACCGGGACGACGAACCACCCGCACCAGCTCTACGACTCGAATGACCCCGCGGCCATCCGGCGGCACCTGAAGCTGGCCGAGCAGGCCGGCATCGATGCCTTGATCGTGACCTGGTGGGGACGGGGCTTGTACCACGATCGCGCCCTGCGCCTGGCCATGGACATCGCCGCCGAGGCGAAGTCACCGGTGAAATTCACCATCTATTACGAGCAGGTGCCGCGGGGCGCGGCCGACCCGGTGGCCGCTGTGATCGACGATTTCCGCTACCTGCGCGAACAATACGGCTCGCATCCCTCCTTCTTCCGCCACGACAACAAGCCGGTGTTTTTCGCTTACGGCCGGGCCATGGGGCAGATGCAGCCGCAACAATGGGCGGCGGCGCTGGCCGGCCTGCGATCGCCGGGCCCTGCGCTGGTCATCGCCGACGGGCTGAATCCGAAATGGCTGGAGTGGTTCGATGGCCTGCACGAATACAATCCTGTCGGCCAGATCCTGAAAAAGACGGACATGGCCGCCCGCTACCGCGATACGGTGGCGGCCTGCCGGCCACGCTCCAGAATCTCCACGGCAACCGTGTTGCCCGGTTACGACGACAGCAATATCGGGCGGGAACGGGTGACCCGGCTGGGCCGGGAAAACGGCGACTTGTACAAGCGGCTCTGGCAGGCGGCCATCGCGGCCAACCCGGACTGGGTGCTCCTTACCAGTTTCAACGAGTGGCACGAAGGAAGCGAGATCGAGCCCAGCGTGGAATGGGGCGACCAGTTTCTCAACCTCACGGCCGACTACTCGAAGAAATTCAAGAAGAAGTGATTGAATCAGGGGCCGGGCCCGGAGCCGCAGATTGGGCAGATTTCACCGGTTACCTTTGAATCTGTGCAATCTGCGCAATCTGCGGCTGCGCGCTGGTTGCAGGATTTCGGATTGGTTGTTCAATTTGCCGCCGGATTCCGGGATAATGACGGTTTCCATGGTGCGCACCCATCCTGTTCGATGGCTTGGCTGGCTGCTGATTCTTGCGGCGGTGTGTCCGGCGCAACAGTTCGCGCCCGCCGGCGCGGCTCTTCCCCAGACCAATGGCCTGGAGGTGGAGATCCGAACGCTGCGCGAGCGGCCGGCGGTTAAGGCCGCGCTTCAGCACCTGAGCGATCAGTACGACCGGGTGATCACCGACCTGGTGGCCATCACCCAGATTCCCGCCCCCTCCTTCAAGGAGCAGGCGCGCGCGAAGTTTTTCGCCGAGCGCCTGCGGGAGGCGGGCCTGAAAGACACCCACATCGACGAGGAAGGCAACGTGGTGGCCGAGCGGCCGGGAAACAATGGAGAGCCGACGGTGATGTTGGCAGCCCACCTCGACACCGTTTTTTCGGAAGGCACCGACGTACGGGTCAAGAAGAAGGGAACGATCTACAGCGCGCCCGGCATCGGCGACGACAGCCGCGGCCTGGCCGTGGTGCTGGCCGTGGCCCGGGCCATGGAGGCCGTCCAACTGAAAACCAAGGGCACGGTGGTTTTTGTCGGCGATGTGGGTGAGGAGGGACTGAGCAACCTGCGCGGCATGCGCTACCTGTTCGAGAAAAGCCCGCTGCGGAAGCGCGTGGACCTGTTTATCTCACTGGAGGGCGGCGGCGATACGGCCATCACCAACGGCGGCGTGGCCAGCAAGCGCTACCGGGTCACCTTCCGCGGCCCGGGGGGCCACAGTTTCGGCGCCTTTGGGTTGGTCAACCCGGCCTTCGCCATGGCCTCCGCGGTCACGCGGCTCAGCCGCATTCAAGTTTCTCACAACCCCAAGACCACCTTCAACGTGGGGATATTCGGCGGCGGCACCTCCGTCAACTCCATTCCTGCGTCCTGCTGGATGGAGGTGGACTTGCGCTCGGAATCGTTTGCCGAACTGGGCAGAGTCGAAGAGCAGTTTCTGGCGGCGATGAAGGAAGGAGCGGACGACGAGAACCGGGCCCGCGGCACCGAGCACGGCGCCATCACGGTGGAATCCAGGCTGGTGGGCGACCGCAAAGGCGGACTGACCCCGGCCTCTTCGCCGCTGGTGAAAGCGGCGGTGGCGGCCACGCGCGTGGTTGGCCGCGTGCCCATGCTCAACTACAGCAGCACCGATGCCAACGTGCCCATTGCGCTCGGCATTCCCGGCATTGCCATGGGCGCCGGCGGACGGGGCGACCGCGCACATTCCCTGGATGAATGGGTGGATGTGGACAAGGCATCCTCGCTGCCCGGCCTGGAGCGCGCGCTCCTGGTGACGCTGTATCTGGCCGGCGTGGTTGAGTAGCGGCGACCTTCAGGTCGCCAGGTCCATCGCTGGCGCTACCGGCATGCCGGGCGCGAGGCCCGGCGCTACAGCAATTTCCATCGCGTGCCGATGCCGGCCGAGATTTCGAACGTTCCTGGCCAGTGTGGAGAACCATGCCCACCATGCGTGACCGAGTGCACCTCACCCTGCGCGCCAGGGAATACCTGGCGGCGGCGCTGTATTGCCTGGCCGGCGCGCTGCTGTTCTTTCGCGGCCCGTTGCTTCTGCGCCGCGAGTACCACATCCCCTACGACCTGGAGGGCTATCACCTCCCGCTCCTGAGCTTTATCGGCGACTCCCTGCGCCAGTACGGGCAACTGCCCTGGTGGAACCCATACACCTACATGGGGGAGCCTTTTTTCGGCAACGTGCAGGCGGCCATGTTCTATCCGGTCACGCTGCCGGCGGTGTTGGCCGCCAATGCGGTCTTGGGTCGGGTGACGCTGTGGTTCGTGGAAGCCCTGCTGGTCGCTCACGTGGTATGGGCGGGCGTGGGCGCCTACCTGCTGCTCCGCAAGTTGGGGGCGGAGCACCGGGCGTCGATCGGCGGCGCCATGATCTTTTGCCTGGGCGCTTTCTTTGCCTCCCAGACCCAGCATCTGGGCGCCGTTTGCACCGCCGCCTGGCTGCCGTGGTTTCTGGCCGCGCTTCGCCGCCTGGAAGAGCGGACCGACTGGCCCTCGGTCGCCCTGGCCGCCATCTCGCTGGCGGTGATGATCCTGGCCGGGTTCCCGGCGGCCTGGTTGCCGGCGCTGTTCTTCGGCCCCTTCCTGTATCTGTACTGGAGTTGGCAGCGCAACCCGGTCCTGGAATGGGGGGCGCACTGGCGCCGCCTGGGGCTGCTGCTGGCCGCCATACCGCTGGGGTTCCTGCTGTCGGCTGTGGGTTGGCTTCCGGCCAGCCAGGTGGCCGGCCGATCAGTTGCCGCGTGGCGTCCCTCGGCCCAGGCTTACGGCGGCGTTTCGCTGGAGGCTTTGACTTCGCTGGTCTGGCCGAACCTGTTCTGCCAACTCCAGGGAGACTATTGGCACCCGGAGAATCCCACATTCCTGCACCTGTACCAGGGCATACCCGCGCTTCTGCTGGTCTTCGGGGCGCTGAGCTGGTTACTGGCCCGGCGTGCCGCCCGTCCCTTCCTGGTCTCCGGTCTCATCGCCGGGCTGTGGTATTTCGGGCCGACTTTTGCGGTGTCGCAGTTGTTCTACGTGCTGTTTCCGGGCGCGGTGCGCCGCGGCCTGTACGCTTGGACGGCCCTGGCTTACTTCTCGCTGTCGTTCGCCGTGCTGGCGGCGCTGTCCCTGGACGGCTGGCAGCGCGGCCGGCGCGATGAATTGTTCCCCGTCCGGTTGTGCCGGCGTGCCGCGCTGCTGGCTTTGGCTCTCGGTCTGATGGTTTGCATGGTCGGCTTTCAAGCTCCTGCCGGCTCCCCGGTTGGCCTGCGCGGCGCGAACGCGGGCGCCACCCTGATCCTGGTCGCCGCCCTGCTGGCGCTGTGCGCCTGGATTGCCGGCCTTGCGTCCGGACACCCGGAAGCCGGCCGGGCCCGCACTGTCGGCGTTGTTTGCATACTCATCGCCGCGGACCTTATCGCGATCGGCTCCAACACCCGGCTGAACAGCTACGACGGCCCGGGAGATGGGCGGCCGAGGGAGGTCGATTGGCTGCTCAGCCGGCTCGGGCCCCAGCCCTTGTTTCGAATCGATAGCAGTCATGCGGGCGGCACATGGCAGAGCGTGCTGCCGCACTGGCGGCTGCCCTCAGCCAACGGTTTTAGCCCCCAGTTGCTGCAGGACGTCGTTTACTACCGGACCGGATACTCCCGGCTGGACGATCGGCAATTCGTGCTGGAAGCACCCCGTTCCCCGCTGCTGGACCTGACGGGGGCGCGCTATCTGGTCTCGTCGGCCAAGGAGATAGAAGGTTGGCAATTGGTGTTCCGCGGCGACTTTAGCATCTTTGAAAATCGGCGCGCCTTTCCCCGCTACTTCCTGGTGGGCGGCACGGTCGCCGCGCGTAATGTTTCCGAGGCCGCGCACAAGATCAATACGCGGGAAGTCAACCCCGCCCTCGTCGCTGTTGTGTCGGAGTCCGAGATGCGGCTGCTGGGCGAGCCGGGCCCTCCGGCTTCCTCCCAGGAGCTCGGCCAGGTCGAACTGCAGGCCTGGTCGCCGAACGAATTCCGGCTCCAGGTGTCCGCCGCGCGCCCCGCCGTCCTGGTGGTCACCGAGACCTACTGGCCGGACTGGCGGGTGACCATCGATGGCCAGGCGCGGCCGCTGGTTCGCGCCGACGGTATTTTCCGGGCGGTCGCCGTGCCATCCGGCGTTCATCAGGTGCGGATGTACATCGTCCCGACGCGGCTTTATTTGGGTGGCGCGATTTCTCTGGCGGGCCTCCTGCTGGCCGCGGCCTGCCTGCTGTTCCGAAAGCAAGCAGAGGCCGCGCGGCCGGCAGCGGCGCGGCAGGCTGCCGAATGACACAGGCCGGCGCCCCAGGCGCCAGAAAAACCCGCCGGGCCTTTTTGTGTTACCGCCCTTCCGGGGGTGGCTGCTTGCCCGCCCACACCTTCCCCGATGGCGATTTCCGGTAGTAGGCCAGGTCGAGCAAGGCCCCCGTGCCGTCTTCTGTTGCTTCCTTCAGCGTGAAACGATACGTGTGGCCGGGCAGGAGGAAGTCGGGTTTGGTTGCGCCGCTGGCGTACAGGGCCATCAGTGTCTCCGGGCCGCCGTCGGCGTTCACGAACACCATCGCGGCGCTGTCCGATTGCCAGGAGAGCAGGCCGTCGCTGGTGATGGTGATGGCGCCCTGCGGAGGCTGCCTGGGTGCGCCCCTGGCGAAAAGGTCTGTGGAGTCAAACAGGCATCGGCACTTGTCGTTGTAAGTGGCCACCACGGCGTTCTGAATGAGGGGCCACGGCACCTGCCCGGGCCGCTGAACGATGCGGACGCGCAGGCCATTCAGGCCCGTGCTGAACCGGAACGTGTCGCCCTTCAGGTAGGAGAACCGCAGATCGTCCGGCGTTTCGTTGACCACATAGATCGTCGAGCGGTTGTTTGTCTTTCCTGCCTGTCCGTTGAGAAAGAGGACGGCGTTGTGGGCGGTCAAGGCGCTGCCGCCCACCCAGGACAGCCGCGAATCGTTCTCCACGTTGATGTAGGAAAGCGACGCGTGACCCAGACACACCGCGCCCGCCAGTATGACGACAGCCGGACGGGGAAGACGCCGGCCCAGATACGCGAACAACTCGCCGATGACCAGGGCCAGCCCGATCAAGGGCAGGTACAGGTGATGCGGGAATTCCTTGGCCAGGGCCGCCATGGGAAGCACGGCGATGAAGAACCACAGGAGGCCGGCTCTTACCCCCAGGTTTCCTTTTGCCAGTGCGATCAGGGCGAACAGGGCCACCAGCAACCCGATGGCCGCCGACAGCCACAGCAGGGCGGGGCGGGAGTACCAGCTTCCGGTGCTCTCGCCGAAAGGAATCTGAAGAGACCAGAGCAGGAAGCGAAGCACGCCGCGCGGCAACTCGAATGCCGAGAGCGCGTAGTCGGGCCGGCCCTCGGCCGTGACGCGGCCGCCGGCCCAGGAAAAGGTGCGGGCGTAAAGCGCCAGATACGCCAGCCAGACGGCGCCGATCGGTGTCCACCGCCTCACCCAGCCGCGCCAGTCGCGCCGAAACTCAAAAAAGACAAAGACCGCCGCCAGCAGCAGCAGCGGCAGGGTGACAGCCGCTTCCTTGGAAAACAGCGCCAGCGCGCCGAGCACGGCGGCCGGCGCGAACCGCCGCGTGAAGAAGCACCACGCCGAGAGCACATAAAACAACGCCACTGTGGTCTCGGCGAAAAAGCCATTGTCGTAAGTTGTGTAGAAATTGATGGGATGAAGAGCGAAGAAAAATGCCCCGACGAACGCCGCCTGCCTGTCCTCCAGAATCCGCACGAAGGCCCGGTAGACAACCAGGGCGACAACAATGTGCAGCAGCAGCGCACACGCCTGATAGGGCAGGTGGTGGTTGCCGAACAGGGGGAACAGCAAGTAGGCGAGCAGGCTGTGCGAGAAGGGGCGGTACCATTCGCTCACCGAAAAGAACGATCGGAAAGCTCCCCAGACCGACCTCGGCCGCACCAGCAACTGCGCGATGCTGTCGCCAAAAAAGTAGTTACCGAAGGAAAGGGAGAACACGGCCACTGCGGCGGCGACGAGAACCACCTGGTACAGGTCCAGGCGGCGCCAGTTGGAGAGGCCGGCGACCAGGAACCCGGCGGCCAGCAGGATGGCGGCCAGCGGCAGGCCGTACCTCTGCCACAGTGTTTCCCGTGTGACCACCAGCCGGCCGTAGGCGTCTTTCTCCGCGGTGACAGAGTGCAGCCACCGGCCATCCCCGGTGTTCCGCAAGACAAAACGGTAGACGTGGCCGGCATGGGGCCAGTCCGGCTTCTGTTCACCGCGCGCCGCTTCCACCATCAGTACTTCAGGCCCGCCATCGGGCGACACATAGATCGAGGCCGGCGCCTCGGCCTCCCAGCGGATGATGCCCGAGCTATCGACAGTGATCTTGCCGCCCGGATCGTTCGGATTGCCGGCCCCGGCGGACCACGAGGCGAGCGCGGCGACAGCCAGTAGCGCGACAGCGAACCTCATGAAACCCGGATTTCCTGAACCAGACATGCCGATTCGGTTCATACCGGCCTATCCGGTCAAGTTAGCATATCTTCCACTCTGAACGCTAACCAGGCGGCCCAGCCCTTTGGAGTGCGGCAGCAAGCCGCCGCACTCCAGGCGCCGTGTGGCGTAAAATGAATGGTCCCATGACTGATACAATCGCGATACTTGGGGGCACGGGCGCCGAGGGCTTCGGCTTGGCCTTGCGCTGGGCGCAGGCCGGCGTCTCACTAATCATTGGTTCGCGCGACGCGGCAAAGGCGCGGGCGGCGGTCGAGCGGCTCAAGGAGGCGATTCCGGCGGCAGCGGTCGAAGGGGCTGTGAACGGCGAGGCAGCGGCGCGGGCCGCGGTGGTGGTCCTGACCGTGCCTCTGGTGGCCCAAATCCCCACCATCAAGGCGGTCCGCGAGAAGCTGCGCCCGGGGACTGTGTTCGTAGACGCCACCGTGCCGGTGGGCGCCGCGCTGGGTGACCGCATCGCGCGCCTGGTCACGCCATGGCCGGGCTCGGCCGCTCAACAGGCCGCCGCGTACCTGCCGCCCGGCGTCCCGCTGGTCTCCGCGCTTCACACCTTGAGTGCGGTGGCCCTGGCCGACCTGGCGCACCCGCTGGATTGCGACGTGCTGATCTGCGGCGACGATGCCGCCGCCAAAGCGGTTGTGAGCCGCCTGGTGGAAAGAATCGCGGGTGCCCGGGCCATTGATGCCGGCCCGCTCGAAAACGCCCGGTTTGCCGAGCACCTGGCGGCCTTGCTGATCGCGCTCAACATAGGGCACAAGGTAAAGCATTCCGGGGTGCGGTTCACCGGACTCGCAGGGCTCTAGCCCGCATTATTCGTGAAACCGCAGCGTGCCGGCCGCTCTGCCCGTCGCCGCGGACAACGCGGCAGAGCCGCAAAGCCGTAAGAAATGCGGGCTGGGTGCTTCAGAAAACCGCACAGGCAGGAATGCCTGTGCCACTTGAGGCACTCGCGAGATTCGACGCTCGCGGCTCTGTTGCCGAGGTCGTTTCGTCGAGTTTTGCAGGGGCCTCACTTGGCAGCCGAGAATCAAGGGGGGCCGGTTTCTGTACCGCGCCAATCTCCAGTACAATGCTAAGTGGCAGGGTGTGTTCTATCGCATTAAACAGGTGGTCCCGGTGGTTGCCGAGCAAGAGGCGGAAACCGTCGTGATCACCGTGTACACGTTCTATTTCTGAAGGGGCCGGCTATGAGAATCAGCTACGAGCCGGAAATCGACGCGCTCTACATTCGCCTGGTAGAAGGCCCGCAAGAATGCCGCACCTTGCGGCTCAGCGACGAAATCGCGTTGAACCTGGGACCGGGCGAGACCCTCGTCGGTATCAAAATCCTCGATGCCAAGGAAACGCTCGGCAAGGGCGAGTTGCCCCGGGTCGTGCTGGAGAACGTGCCGTTCGCAGTTGCCTGAAAGCATCCGCATGCCGCCGAGAGGCAGTAGCCGATGGAGCGAGGCAGCCCGCGAAGCGGGCGATAGATTGATAGCCCAAGGCGTAAGCCTTGGGTCTCGAAGCCCAGGTTTCGAAGCCCGCGTAGCGGGCGGCAGAACGGCAACCGGGCGTTTCTATCGCCCGCTTCGCGGGCTTGCCCTCCCCTCTCTTGCTACCCACACCTTGCGGTGTGGGCTACCAGTCTATCGCCCGCTGCGCGGGCTTGCTTGCCGCCAACGACGCGGCGTCGCCGAAAGCCGAGGGAGGGCAAGCCGGTGTCACCGCTTGCCTGCCGGCCGCTTCACGGCTATCATCGGCAACGCAGCGGGACAACAGGCGGAGGCGAGCATGTCTTCTTTTCTGCGTGGCACATTGCGGGTGGCGCTTATCGCGGGCCTTTTCAGCGTTGCGGCCGGCGCGCAAGATGCGCGCGGCAAGATTCTGGGCATGGTGACCGACTCGACCGGCGCCGTGATTCCCGGAGCCGCGGTCACCGCGGTGCAGCTTGAGCAGAACACCAGCACGCCCACCCGCACCAACACCGCGGGCAACTACGAGCTTCCCTTCCTGTTGCCCGGTCCGTATCGCCTGGAAGTCGTGGCGCAGGGATTCAAGACCTACCGCCGCGAACCTATCGAAGTGCGGGTGGGCGAGACCGCGACGGTGGATGTGAAGATGGAAGTCGGCGCGGTGACCGAGTCCGTGCTGATCACCGCCGAGGCGCCGCTGCTGGATGAAAGCTCGGCCACCGTCGGCCAAACCGTGGACCGCCATCAACTGGAGAACCTGCCCATTGCCGGCGACGACATCATGTACCTGGTGCAGCTCGGCGCGGGCATCACCACCGGGCAGGCGCCGAACCACAACTGGCTGCCCAGCGCCGTGGACGTGATGTCCAACACCACGGCGGCGGGCACCCGCAGCGGCTCGAATTCGTTCGGTCTGGACGGCATCCCGAACATGACCGGCACCCAGGTTTCGTTCGCGCCGCCCGGCGACATCGTCCAGGAGTTCCGCGTTGACGTGGCCAGGTACGACGCTTCCCTGGGCTACGGCATGGGCGCCTACGTCAACGTAATGATCAAAGCGGGCACCAACCAGTACCACGGCACGCTGAACTGGCTGGTGGCGCCCAATCCCTGGCAGGCCAACAGCTTCTTCGCCAACAAACAGATTTACGACCTGACCAGCGGTCCGGTCACACCGGAGAAAATAGCGCGCATGTCGCCGCCGCGGAAGGTGAACCGCTACTCCGCCACCATGAGCGGGCCCCTGGAGATTCCGCGGCTCTACCACGGCCGCAACCGGACCTTCTGGACGTACGGATTTCAGGGCTTCAACCGCCGCAATCCCACCAGCACCTATCTGACGGTGCCCAGCCTGGCGGAGCGCAAGGGCGATTTTTCGGCGCTGCTGGCGGTGGGAGCCAACTACCAGATCTACGACCCGGCCACCGTCCAGCCCACTTCGGCCACCCGCTTCAGCCGCCAGCCCTTCGCGGGCAACATCATTCCGGCGGCGCGGCTGGATTCCATGGCGCAGAAGCTCCTGGGGTACTACCGGGCCCCCAATCTCCCGGGCAGCGTGGATGGCCGCGACAATTACCAGGTCGGCGGCAACAACAGCAACAACTTTCTCCAGCACATGGGGCGCGTGGACCACGTGATCAGCGACCGCCACCGGGTCTTCGGAAGGATCACGCACTCCTGGCTCAACTTCTACCGCAACCAGTATTTCAACAACGAGGCGCGCGGCCTGAACCGCTACCGCTTCCAGAACGGAGTGGCGCTGGACGATGTTTACGTGATCTCGCCCTCGTTCCTGCTCAACGTGAAGTACGGCGCCACGATCTTCCGGGAAGTGGATGGCCCGTTCAGCAAGGGTCTCGACCTTGTAGGCCTGGGGTTCTCGCCGGGCTTCGTCGCGCAGTTGGACCCGCAAGCGGTGTCGTTCCCGCAGATCGCCATCGACCAGTACGACGGCCTGGGCGAAAACACCAACTACGACAACGTCACCAACTACCACACCTGGGGCGCCGGCGTGACCCAGATGCACGGGCGCCACAGCCTGAAGTGGGGCGGGGAATTCCGGCTGCTGCGCGAACACTCCTACAGCTTCGCCAACGGCACCCCGAACATCGTCTTCAACAACAACTGGACGCGCGGCCCCATCGACAACTCCGCCGGCGCTCCCATTGGGCAAGGGGTGGCTTCCTTCCTGCTCGGCCTGCCCACGGGCGGCAACGTGGATGTGAACGCCTCCAGCGCCACCGAGTCCACCTTCACCAGCTTCTACGTGCACGATGACTGGAAGATCGCCCGCCGGCTCACCCTGAACCTCGGGGTGCGCTGGGAGTACGAAACCGCGCCCACCGAACGGTTCAACCGCATGGTACTGGGTTTCGATTTCAAAACGCCGAATCCGGTGCAGGCCGCGGCCCAGGCCAATTACGCCAAGGCGCCCATCGCGGAAGTCCCGGCCTCTCAATTCACCACCCTGGGCGGTCTGACCTTCGCCGCCGTGGACGGCAACCCGCGCCAAATGTTCTCGACCTCGCACCGGAGTTTCGCGCCGCGCTTCGGCTTCGCCTGGCAGGCGCTGCCCAGGATGGTGGTGCGCGGCGGGTACGGCATCTTCTATGACCTGCTGGGAGTGGACCGCATCGACGTGATCCAGACCGGGTTCAGCCAGCGCACCACCCTGGTTCCCACGCAGAACAACGGCCAGACCTTCATCGCCACGCTCGCCAACCCCTTCCCCAACCTGCTTCGGCCGGGGGCCGTGGGATTGACCACCTACGTGGGACAGGCCGTCACCTTCCAGAAGCCCTTCCGGCCCACGCCCTACGCCCAGAACTGGAGCTTCTCCATCCAGAGGCAGTTCAGCGGCCGCATGGTGCTGGACGTGACCTATATGGGCAACCGCATTACGCGCACGACCGTAAACCGGGAGTTCAATCCCGTTCCCCGCCAGTACCTCAGCACCCTTCCGGAGCGCGACCGGACGGTCATCAACATGCTCACCGCCAACGTGACCAATCCCTTCTACGGCCTCGCCGCGTTTGCGGCCTCGGGCCTTACGGGCCAAACCGTGGCGCGCAGCCAGTTGCTGAGGCCGTACCCGGAATTCACCTCCATCATGGCCCCGGATGCGGTGGGCTTCGGATGGTATCACTCACTGCAGGTGCGTCTGAGCAAGCGCCTGACCAGGGGCACGACCTTCAACGTGAACTACACTCTCTCGAAGATGATGGAAGCCATGAGCTTCCTGAACGAGAGCGACCCCACCCCGGAACACGTCATTTCGGCCCAGGACCGCCCGCACCGTTTCGTGGCCACCGTCGTCTACGAGTTGCCGGTGGGCCGCGGGCGCGCCATTGGCACGGGCATGAACCGTCTGCTGGACCGCGCCATCGGCGGCTGGCAGGTGCAGGGCATCTACCAGGGCCAAAGCGGTCCTCCCCTCTCCTTCGGCAACGTGCTTTACCGGGCCGACATTCACGATATCGTGCTGCCCCCCGATCAGCGCACGCCGGAACAGTGGTTCAACACCGCGGGATTCGAGAAGGTGAGCGGCAACCAACTGGCGCAGAACATCCGCGCCTTCCCCTCGCGCCTTTCCGGAGCGCGGGCCATGGGCGATAACTACTGGGATCTTTCGGCAGCCAAGAACTTCCGCCTGAACGAGCGCGCCAGATTGCAGCTCCGCACCAACTGGGAAGGCGCCATGAACCACCCGCTGTTCTCTGCCCCGAACACCGCTCCGACCAACTCCCTGTTCGGAACCGTGAACTCCACGCGCGGCGAAGCGCGCCGCGTCTACGCCGGCTTGAAGCTGTATTTCTGAACCGCAGGCTGTAGGCTGTAGGCTGTGGGCTACGGCCGCCAGTGGCCGGCCCCGACTGATTGCGGATTGCCAGTCTGGGCTGCTTGAAATCCGCAATCCGAGACCTGTCCCGGCGGAGTCGGGATCCGCAATCTGCAATTGATATAACATTGTCAGCCGTGCGTATCGCTACGGCCGATTCCCCGGTGCGATCGGTCATACGAGGAGAGAGTTATGCGAGAACGAGTCGCGTTTTATGCGTTGCTTCTGGTTAGTCTCTGGGTCCTGACCATTCCCGCCTACGCGCAACAGAAGAAGGCGGACAAGAGCAGGCGTCCCAGCCCGCCGGCCACTGCGGAGTGCAAGTTCGCCGACGGCAACACGATCACCGTGGACTACTCGAGCCCGCGGATGAAGGACCGCAAGATTTACGGCGGGTTGGTTCCCTGGGGGCAGGTCTGGCGTGCCGGCGCGAACGAAGCCACTACGTTCGTCCCCACCACCGACGTCGTCGTCGGCGGCAAGGACGTGCCTGCCGGCAACTACACCATCTTTGCCATCCCGAACCCCGACAAGTGGACGCTGATCATCAGCAGGAAAACCGGTATAGAGGGAATCCCGTATCCGGGAGAAGGCGAGGACCTGACTCGTACGGACATGAGAGTAGAGAAGCTCCCGTCGCTGGTCGAGAACTTTACCATCTCTTTCGACCCGGCCGGCAAGACCTGCACGATGCGCCTGGACTGGGAGACAACCCGGGCCTCGGTTCGAATCTCCGAGGTGCGGTAAGACACGGACCATCCCGCAGGGCGGGCCGGAACCAACAGAGCCGCGAGCGCAAGACGGGGGGCCGGCAGGGGGAAGGCATCCGTGCGTGACCGGATGTCGAGGAGGGAGCATGGCATTACACAGCGAAAGAATGAGCCGGAGAGCGTTGGTGAAGTCGGGCGTGGCTGCGGTGGCCGGAGCGGGCGCCCCCGCCGGCAGGGCCGACAACCAGGCGGCAACAGGAGCAAGCGCCGGCCTGCGCGAGAAATTCTTCGGCTGCATCGCCGGCGTTTACCTCGGCTCCGCCATGGGCGCGCCCGTCGAAGGATGGGAGTGGGAGCGGATCGAGAAGGAACAGGGCACGCTCGACCGGTTGCTTCCCTACCACCACTACGGCAAGAGCAACGACTGGATGCGCGAGCCGGGTACCACCGAGGACGGCGTCGAGCGCCAGAAGCTGATGATCGCCGCCATCCTGGACAAGCAGGACGGGGTCAACGCCGAGGACGTGCGCGCTGCCTGGGTCCGGTACATGAACCCCAAGGCGCCCGGCCTGATTTCCGAGCCGTTTGAGGGGGCGCTGCTGGCCATGGCCAAGACTCCCATGCCCGCCGCCGATATCGGCAAGTACTGCGATTACTCGGGCCTGGTCTCGCTGTCGCGCTCCTGCCACCCGATCGGTCTCATCAACGCCGGCGACGTTCGGGCGGCCATCGAAGATGTGCGAGACGTCGGCCAGCTTTACCACACCGCCAACTCGCGCGGCATCCGCTGGGCCGAGGTCGTCGTGACCGCCATCGCGGAGGCCGCGCGGCCCAAGGCCAGCGTCGATTCGGTCCTCGGCGCCATCTTCGAGCACTGCGACCGGCCCGGGCCGTCCATGAAGGAGGCCGGCGTCCGCGCGGAGCTCGAGCGCGGGCTGGCCCTCAGCGCCGCCTGCAAGGATTTCCGCGAACTGCGTGTGAAACTCGGCGCGGTTTACTCGGGCAAGGGCATCGTGTACTCAAGCAGCTATGCCAACGAAGTGGTCACGAAGGCCGTGTGCATCTTCCGCATGACCGGCGGGAATACCTGGGAGGCCATGAAGGCCGCCGTGAACTTCGGGCGCGATACCGACTGCCTGGCGGCGGTGTCGGCCGGGATCTCCGGCGCGCTTTCCGGCAGCGCTTCGCTTCCCGAGGCCCTCATCGCACAAGTGGACCGCGCCACGACGCTCAACCAGGCAACCTGCGCGCGCCGCGGCATTCGCGAGACGTCGGACGGCCTGTACAACGCCTACCGGGCCCGATGGCAGCGGATGCGCGCGCTGGCGGCCGAGATGGAGATAGGCTAGCGCTAGACTGGTGTTGACAAGAACAGGCAGCCTATGGAAGCGGCGGTTGGCACGGCCCACACCACGGCACAGCAGGCGCGGCGGCGGGCGCTGGTCGCCGTTTGCGCGGCGGGCTTCGCCTTTTCCGCCAACTACACCAACCACGCCCCCATGATCGCGGTGCTGCGCGCCGCCTTCGGATTCAACCAGGCCAGCGCCGGCCTGCTCACCACCGGCGTCTTTCTGACCCACGCGCTGATGCAGGTGCCGGGCGGGCGGCTGGCGGACCGGCTGGGCCCGGTGCGCGTGCTGGCCGCCGCGCTGGCCTGGGTGTCAGTCGGAAATCTCGCCATCGCCTTCGCCGGCTCCTACTGGCAGCTTCTGTTCTGGAAGACCTTCGTCGGCCTCTGAACGGGAACGTGCTTCGTGGCCGGCGCCCGCTACATCGTGTCGCAGTTCAGCGGCCGCGGCCTGCACGCCGCCCAGGGGCTTTTCGGCGGGTCGGTGGTATTAGGCTCGGGCTTTGTCATCTTTGCCGTTCCGCAATTACTCGGCGCGTTCGGCTGGCGCGGCGCGTTCCTGGCTTCGACCGCCGTGGCGGTGGCGGCCTGGGTGTGGTGGGTGGCCACGGCACCGAGGCCAGTGCAGGCCGCGCCGCCCGCGGGCACTTTCGCGGGGATGCTCGGCAGCCGCCAGTTGTGGCTGCTGGGCATCGTGCAGATGGCATCGTTCGGCCTGATGATCGTCGTGGGCGCCTGGATCACCATCTTATTGAAGACCAGCTTCCAGATTTCCCTCAAGACCGCCGGGCTGATGGGTTCGCTGGTGCTCCTGCTGGGGATCGTGACCCGGCCGTTAGGCGGCTGGCTGGCTCACTACATGAGAATCACCGCGCTGACAGGCGGCGCGCTGGTCCTGAATGCCGCCGCCTGCGCGGCGCTGGCCTGGGGCCAGTCCCTGTGGCTGACTTTCGTTGCCATCGTGGCGCTGGGCGCCGGCTGCGGGTTGCCGTACGCCGGCGTCTTCAACCGGGCGGCAGCGCTCTTCCCGGGACGCGCGGGCGCGGCCATGGGTCTGGTGAACACGGTGGGCATTCTCATGATCCTGGCGGGCGCTCCGGCGGTCGGACACCTGGCCGATTGGACTGGGCAGTTCCGGTCGAGTTTTCTGGCGCTGGGCGCGTTTTCACTCGCTGCCGCGGCCGCATCGCTGGCCATTCGCGAGAAATGAACCTGACCAACCTCTTTGATCTGTCGTTTCGCGGGCGGCGCGATTCCCTGGCCCTGGAATTCGGCGGGCGCTCGTACACCTTCGGCGACATCGACACGCGCAGCGACCGCATGGCCGCGCTGTTCCGCGAGCGCGGCCTCCAAACCGCGGACCGGCTGTGCGTCTACCTGCCGAACTCGGTCGAGATGGTCGATATCTTTCTGGCCTGCGTGAAACTCGGCGTCATCTTCGTGCCCATCAACATCCTTTACCGGGAGCGAGAGGTCACGCACATCCTGGCGGACTCGGAACCGAAAGCGGTCATCGCGGCGCAGGAGATGCCGGGCTCCGTGCCCCTCTGGCAAGTCGGCGAGTTGCGGATGCCGGAAACCGCCCAGCGGCAGGAGAGCGCGCTGGACGAAGACGCCCCGGCCGCCATCGTATACACCTCCGGGACCACGGGGGCGTCGAAAGGCGCCATCCTTACCCACAACAACTTCGCCGCCAACGCGCTGAACCTGCTGGCCTGCTGGCAGATCACCGCCGGCGACCGCTTCCTGCTGCCGCTGCCGCTGTTCCACGTCCACGGGCTGGCCAACGGGCTCCACTGCTGGCTGATCAGCGGCTGCCGGCTGCGGCTGCTGGAGCGCTTCGAGCACCAGAAAGCGGCGGCCGAGTTTCTCGACTTCCGCCCCACGCTGTTCTTCGGCGTGCCGACGGTATACGTGCGGCTGCTCGATCTGCCCCCGGAAACCGCGCGCACGATCGGGGGCTTCATGCGGCTGTTCGTCTCGGGCTCGGCCCCGCTGCCGGCGCAAGTGCTGGAGGAGTTCCGGCAGAAGTTCGGCCACGTGATCCTGGAGCGCTACGGCATGACCGAGACGCTGATGAACATTTCCAACCCCTACGCGGGGGAGCGGCGGGCGGGCACCGTCGGCCTGCCGCTGCCCGGGGTTTCCGCGCGCCTGGTGGACGGCGAGATCCAGTTGCGCGGCCCCAATGTTTTCGCCGGCTACTGGCGCCGCGAGGAGGCCACCCGCGCCGCCTTCGATGACAGATGGTTCAAGACCGGCGACCTGGCGGAGCGCTCGGCCGACGGCTACTACACGCTGCTGGGGCGCAAGAGCGACCTGATTATCTCCGGCGGCTTCAACATTTATCCGCGCGAGATCGAAGAGTTTTTGCTGGAGCAGGAGGAGGTGGCCGAGGCGGCGGTGGTGGGCGTGCCGGACCGCCTGCGCGGCGAAGTCCCGGTGGCCTACATCGTTCCCCGGCGCTCGTTCGATGCCGCCGGCCTGGAAGCGCGCTGCCGCCAGAAGCTGGCCTCCTTCAAAGTGCCGCGCTGCTTCGTGGCCGTCGAAAAACTGCCGCGCACGGCCATGGGAAAGGTTCAGAAGCACCTGCTCCCGAAGCCGTAACCCCCGCGATGGATGTAGGGGCGACCTTCAGGTCGCCATCGCCAGGCGAACATCCACCCACATGGCGACCTAAAGGTCGCCGCTACAAGACCGCTCTAGCGGTCAGAATCTGAGCTTCAGCGCGATCTGGATGATGCGCCCGGACTCGCCGGTGTCCACGATGGCCCGGGTGCTGGGCGGCGCCACCGTCGAGCAGCAAGTCTGCGCAAACACTGTCGAGCGGTAGCTGCCCGAGCCGTTGGAGGCGTCGTACGGGTTATCGAAGTTGGGGTGGTTCAGGGCGTTGAAGAACTCACCACGCAACTGCAGATTCGCTCTCTCCCCGATGCGGAAGATCTTGGTCACCCCGAGATCCAGGTTCCAGTAGCTGGGTCCGGTGAAGATGTTGCGCCCGTCGCCGACGCTGCCCGGAGCGGGTAGCGCGAAGGAACTGGCGTCCTTGAAGTAGACCGGACCGATGACGCCGGGGATGTCATACAACCCCACTTTCGGCTTGGCCCCAACCACCACGGCCCGGGATTCGTGCGAGTAGTTGGCGGTCCGCACGCCGCTGCGCACGGTAAACGGCGCTCCCGAAGCGATCATCAGAATGCCGTTGAGGCTCCAATCGCCGGCGATGAAATTCAGCGGGCCCGGAAGGGAGCGCAAACGCCTGCCCTTGCCCACCGGCAGGTCGTAGATCCACATGGTGTTGAGCATGTGCCTGCGGTCGAAGTTGGAAAGCCCGCGCTCGTTGCGCCAGTTGCGGATGTCGCTGGGGGTGCGGGTGTTGGTGGTGCTCAGCCCGCCGCCCGAGCTGGAGGCGATGGGATCCACCGACTGGTCGTCGATGGACTTGGACAGGGTGTAGGCCATGCCGAACAGCAGGCCGCGAGAAAAGCGCCGGCGCAGCGTGGCCTGCAAGCTGTGGTAGTAGGAATCGCCGCCGGTATCGACGTAGGTGATGGTGGCGAACTGCTGGTTGGGGCGCAGGTGCGCGGCCAGCGTGTTCTGCTCGACGCGGCCGGCGAAGGTGCCCGCGGCGTTTTGGGTCAGGTTCGTCAATGTGGTCGAGCTGTTGACAAACGTGGCGGTGACGATTCCCTGGGCCACCATCGGCACCGTTTCGCCGCTGGCGCCGGACGGGCAGGTGGTGCCGTCGGCGCGGCACCCCTTGTTTACGTTGCGCTGCATGGCCAGGAACGAGGGCAGGATGCCGTCGGAATTGATCTGGTTAATGTCGTAGCCGCGGTAAAGGCGCGTCCCGCGGTGCCCGACATAGGCCACCTGGCCGACGAATCCCTTGGGCAGCTCGCGCTGGATGGTGAAGTTCCATTGGTGGACCGTAGGAAGCCGCAGGTTCGGATCGAAGGCGGTGAGGCTGGGCGCGTTCGTTTGCAGCACGGCCGGCAGCGTCAGAAAATCGGAGGGCTTTTGAGTCGGCACCTGCAGTTCACTGGGGAAGCCTTCCGAGTAGCGCACGTCGGGCACGCCGCTGCAGCCTGGGGTGACCGCCCCGCCCACCCGCGCTTCGCAGGTGGTGGTCAGGCCGGGCACGCGCCCCGCCGCCGCAGTGACCTGGAAGGAGGCGATGGGGTCGAAGGCCATCGTGTAGCCGGTCCGGAATACGGTCTTCTTCCGCGGCCTCCAGGCCAGCGACAGGCGCGGCGCTACCGCGCCGATGTTGTTGCGCTTATACCAGCGATCCGCCTTTATGAAAGTTACCGGCCCTTCGTAGACGATGGATTTGTTGGGCACGTACACGCGGCCGGCGGCTTCCGTCGGCGGCGGATTCACCTCCCAGCGCAGGCCCGCGTTCACGGTGAAGTTGCGCCGCAGTTTCCATTCGTCCTGCACGTAGGAGTTGTACTGCTTGATGCGGTGGCCGAGGCTCCACAGGTTGACGCTGTTGCCGGATTTGTAAGGCATGAAGGCGTTGCTCTGCAGGTCGCCCAGGAAGGTCTGCGACAGGCGCGTGGGAAGGCCCATCAGGTCGTTGACCGATCCTTGCAGGCGGGAGAAATCGGTGGAGTTGATGCCGGTGACGGTGGTGGTGGCCTGCGCCGGCAGCGTGAACCCGGGAGGCGCCCGGAGGCTGCTATCGAACGTGAGCAGCGGCGTGACGGTCGCGCCGCCCGGCTGCCCACGCTGGTCGTTGTGGCGGTAAAAGCGGAAATTAATCCCGGCCTTGATAATGTGGGCGCCGCGGAGGTAGGTGAAGTTGTCCAAAACCTGCGGCGTGGTCACCACGCGGAAGGTGCGAGGCACGTTGCGGCACGGCGCGTCCACATTGTTGAAACCTGTGCCGGCGGCCCGGCAAAAGGCCGGCACGTTGGGGAAATCGGGGTTGGCTTCGCCCTGGGTGAACAGGAAGGCGAAGCGCGACAGGCCCACCGTCAGTTCGTTGACGGCGCGAGGCGAGACCACCCGCCGGTAGCCGATGGCGGCGTTGTGGCTGGTGCGATAGACCTCGCCCAGCGGCGGGAACCCGGGGTAGAGCTGCGGGCGGCTGTTATTGGGGTCGCCGCCCAGCGTGTTGAAATCGCTATGCATGTAGCGAGCGAACATGTTGTTGCTGCCGTTAAAGGTGTGGTCGATGCGGGCCAGGAAACTGGGGCCGCGCTTGCGTGCCGCCGGGTTCCAAACGTATGTGCCGGTATTCAGCCCATCGCCATAGGTATAGGAGTTGACCGTGGGCATGGATTTGAACAGCTTCATGATGGCGGGGTCGGCTCCGATGCGCCGCGGGTCGGCCGCGTACATGTTGAAGCTGGCGATGCA
>JAPKYU010000539.1 GCA_026394175.1 Acidobacteriota bacterium
AAGAGGAGCTTGAAGAGAGAGCGCTATGGGAGTCTACCCTCACGGACGGGTTGGAGGATGAGGATGATGAATATGCCCGAGCCTTCGCGCGGCGAAGTGTGGCTGATCGAGCTGAATCCCACACGCGGGCACGAGCAAAGGGGAACACGCCCGGCCCTCGTCGTGTCGGTGGACGAGTTCAACAGTAGCCCGTCCGGACTGGTCGTCGCTGTCCCAATTACGACCAAGGCCAAGGGAGTGATACTGCACGTCCCCGTGGGGCCGAACGAAGGCGGATTGAGACTGCGAAGCTTTATCAAGTGTGACGACCTTCGGTCGCTCGCTCGTGAGCGATTGCGCGAGCGCAGGGGTTCAGTTTCTTTCCAAACACTGGCGCAGGTCGAATTGCGCCTGCGGCGGTTGCTGGGTTTGTAATTTGCGCTTTTCCCGCATTGGACACTGCGTTTGGCATTCCGACAACGTGGCGGTGTTCGATCGGCGACTGTCCGGCATGACGCTGCTGCCCGGCGGCGATTACGGTTTTCTGAAGGGTCTTCACGTTCGATGACGAACGAAGAGGCTGCTTGGGCAAGACGTGTGTTTGTTCTTATCGGATGGCCAGGGTCACCGTGTTGCTACTGACGCCGGCCTGGGTGAGGACCAACGGCACGGCGCTGCCTGGCGTCAGTCCTGCGGGCACCTGCACATTCACTTGGTACAGTCCCACGAAGCCCGGCGCCAGGCCGGCAAAATGCACCGGGGCGTTGATGCCGCCGATGGTGGCAGTGACCGCGTTGACGACAGTCGCCACCGGGCTGCTCGGCGAGGCCGCACCCGACGTCACCGGCGGATCCGTTCGCCCCAGCCCGGTGCAGAACACCTGCACGATGTCACCCGCCTTGATGGGATTGGCCGGGCTTACCAGCTTGTAGGAAGCGTCGAGGATCGCCCCCTGGCCGCTTCCGCTTTGATCCACGGTGAAAATGCCCGGCTGCGCGTCGGCCAGCGTGATTTCGTCGGGCGGGGCGGCCACGCCCTTGACGGTCACCACCACCGAGGGCTTGGTGCCCGGCGTCAACTCGAATGGTACTTGGCCGTTCACTTGTCCCGCCCCGGCATAGAACAGCGGCACCGCGACGCCGCCGAGCGTGACCCGCGCGTCGCTCAGTTCCTTCGGCAGGGGCACGCTGGAGGCGGCCAATGTGGAAGTAGCCAGGTTCCGCCCGAACAGAGAGAAGATGCTGCCCGGCGCCAGCGGCGCGAACTTGGCATAGCTGGCGGCATGCACCAAGCCGTTGCGGAAGGCCTGGGGCAGAGTCCCGGCGGCCAGTCCCACCACGCCTTGCATCTGAATCTTCGCCTCGGCCAGCCCCGCCGCCAGCGCCCGCAAGGTGATTCCCACCTGCTGCCCTTCCTTCGTGGGCACCCAAGTGCCGATGTAGCGGCCGTCCTTCAGGCTGGTCAACACCAGGGCCGGGTCGCCGTTGGTGAAGGAGGCCACGACGGTTGCCGTGCTCACGAGCTGGCCGCAGTCGTCAACCGCCTGCGTGCGCATGGCTGCCGGCCATCCTACCGACAGGGCGAAATTGTCCGCTAACAAGGTTTCTACCAGGGCCAGCTTGCTCGCCGTGCAACCGCCCACGGGCCTCACGCCGCCATCGAAGGCGGCAGTGGAGGCGAGAGCGATGGCCGCGAGCGGAGTGGAAGTCAGCACCAGCGCCACGGCTACGTCCTGGCCCTTGCCCGTGCTCAGCGCAACCGTAACCGTCCCCGTGTAGATCCCGGCTGACAGGCCGGTGGTGTTGACCTGGACCCTTAGCGCTGCTGAGTCAGTCAGCGAAGCTGCGCCCGGTGTTACGGAAAGCCAGTTTCCTGCGGTCGCGGTGCGCGCCGAGGCCACAAACTGGATCGCCCTACCGCCGGTGCTGGCCAGTGTCACTTCCTGTGGGGCGGGGGAGGCGGCGCCTGCCGTACCGACGAAAATCAATCCCGCCGGCTGCACCACTCCCAGCGGGTCGTTGCCTGGCGCCAGGATGTTCACCAGCACAATGCCCACCTGGGGCGAGTTGGGAGCGCCCGAAGCTTCGAAACTCAGCAGCCCCACGTACACACCTGCCCGGAGTTGCGAAGGATCAACCCGCACGGTCACCGGAGAACCGCCGGCGCCGCCGGGCTGGCTGGTACCGCCGGCCGGAGTGGCCGAGAGCCAATTCCGCCCATCCGCCGTGGTGGCCCGCACCTGCCAGTCCATCGACCCCTGGCCCAGGTTCAGCACCTGGAAGGTCTGCGGCGGTGCGCCGGAGCTGCCTTCAATGCCCTGGAACAGGAAGCCGGCCTGGCTGGGCTGCAGAAGGGGCACGACGCGCGACACCACCAGCGTGACGGCGACAGTCTTGGTGCCGCCGGTTGTATCCCGTAGCGTCACCAGCCCGGTGTAAACACCCGCGCTCAAACCGGTGGAATCGGCCGTCACCAGAAGGAACGAAGGGGCGTTGCCAAACGCAGGGGAGATCTTCAGCCAGTTGCTCCCGCCGCTGGTCTTGGCTTCCGCCGCCCATTGCAAGGTGCCGGTCCCCTGGTTGCTGATCGACACCGCCCGGCTCGAAGGGCTGGCCGCGCCTTCAGTGGCGCTAAAGTCCAGGAATTCCGGCGTCACGCTGAGCGTGGGCCGATTGGTCCCCACGCTGAACAAGAGCGAATTGGACGTCCCGCCGCCCGGCGTCGGGTTGAACACCATCACCACGTTGTCTCCCACGTCGCGAATGTCGCCCGAGCCGACGGCGGCCCGCATCTGAGTGCTGCTGACGAAAGTCGTTGACCGGTCACTCCCATTCCAGCGCACAACCGAGCTGGAGATGAAACCGGTACCGCCTACGGTCAGCGTGAAGGTCGCTCCGGCGGCAATGGCGGTGGAAGGCGACAAAGAGGTGAGGGTGGGCACCGGATTGTTGAAGGTGAACGTGACGGCGCTTGACTCTCCTCCGGCCGGTGTGGGGTTATAAACCGTCACATCGGCCGTACCCGCCGTCGTAATGTCGCTGGCGGGAATCGCGGCCTGCAACTGGGTGCTGCTCACGAAGGTCGTTGGTCGATCGGTTCTTTTCCAGCGAACTACCGACGAGGAGACGAAACCGCTGCCATTCACCGTCAAGGTGAGACCGGACGAGCCTGCGGTGACGCTCGCGGGCGACAGCGAAGTGAGTGTCGGTTTCGGGTTTCCGACGGTGAAGTTCGCGTTCGCAGT
>JAPKYU010000345.1 GCA_026394175.1 Acidobacteriota bacterium
TGGTAAAGGCCATAAGATCGGCCTTCATCCGGCGCGCCCGCGCCGTGCGGCTAAAGGCAAAGTTGGCTAGCCTCTCCGCGGCATCCTTCTCGAGATCCTTCAGGAACGTCTCGCGTGCCCGGTGCGAGCTGCCGATCTCCCCGCGAAGCCGGCACATGTCATTGGTCATGCGGCCCATCACGTCCTCCTTATCTTGTCTGCTTGGCTTCTCAAACCCGTGTCGCTGAGCGGCCGGCTGCCCGTCTCCGTTTCCCGCCTTGCCGCTCGGGACGGCTTCCCCCGCCGGCCCTCAATCCATTGCCTGGTTCGATGCCAGGCAGAGGTCCTATGCGCGGCCTCCGCCTGGCAAGGAACACCCTTGGTCCAACCCGCCTTTAGGCGGGAGCGGCGGCCGAGGCCGTCAGCCCGATCGCTTCGGCGTACTTCAGGTACGTCTCGACCGAGGCAATGACCACGCGCGCTTCTATCGTCAAAAGCTCGATCCCGACCAGGGACACCTTCACCCAAGCGTCGATCACGATGCCTTTGTCCAGGATGCGGTCCACCACTTCCGCCAGACTCGAGGAGTCGGTGGATTTTTGTACTTTGGCCATGCGATTCTCCCTTCTTTTGTCAGTCAGCCTTGATAGGTTCGGGTTCCCATTACATCCCCCGTCTCACTGCACGCTTCATGCCACTTCCGGGCGCCCGCCCCCTTCGCCAACTGCCATGCCGTCTTGAACTTGACGCCCCAATTCGTAAACGGCTCGCGATTGTGGAGTCCGATCCCTGGAGCCAACTCCCTATTTCCGTCCGTTTTCGTGGCTGCTGGCCGCCAACTAGATAAGCAGAGCTCCGCCTGTATTGTAAGTCTTACTCAACAAAATTGAAGGGAGGCCACGGGCCGCTTAGAAAAAGCTCACTTTCTTGGTCTGCTTCAATGGCGACAAATCTTTTGCGAAAATCCCTTAACGCTTTCTTAGGAACAAGAAAGTGAAGAGACAGACACCGCCTGCCCGCCAGAAAGCCGAACTCTCTTTTGCATCGCCGGAAGAGGCCGGACAAGAATCCGCTAATTGTCTTTGCCGTGATTTCCTGTTCCAGAGCAAGCCGGTCTTCCCGTGCATAGCGCTCGCGCTGGGCCGTCAAATAGGCGGCCCCAGACAAGTGTGCGGCCGGCCCCCGGCGTTTCGGCCGCCGAGGAAGAAAAGCGCGAATCCCCATTTCCACGCAGCCATCGATTCGTCGAAGGAGCGCTTCATATTTCGGGCCACGTTCTTGCAGCAGGCTGATAAGTTGGCGTTTGTGTCCAAACACGGTTCCGTAGCGCAGGGGAACTACTGCCTGGCGGCGATAAATGGATTCAAGGGCCTTTTCGTACTCCCAGACGCGGGAGGCGGTGGGAACCAGATCGGAGCTGCGAATTGCGGAGACGGCCGCGCTTAAACGGTGGTTGTTAACCAGAAACAGCCGCTCCCCGGCGACGCCGCGCGGCAGTGGCGGCTTTCGCCCCCCGGCGCCGCCAAGCACGCCGTAGAGCAGATACCTCATGTCGTTTCGCTGTTCCATAAGAAGGACGAAAAGCTGTAAGGCGGCCACGGGCCGGATAGCTCGAAGCACAGCCCAGGTCCTGCGTGTTTGGCATTGGCCCGGCCGATTCGCGCCCGGAGGCCGGGAAGGGACCGGGGCCTCACCAGCAGCGCGCAGTTCAACACCATCTCCCGCTCCTGGTCCGCGGCTGGCGGCGGCCAGAGCGGCCGGCCGCAGATGTCCACCGCCAGGCTGGCAAGGCTCTCAACCAGATCGTCGCAGCTCTGCTTCAGCCAGGCGTTCAGTGCTTCGGCGGCATGGGACAGCCGTCGCTGCTCCCGCAAGTAGCGCGCTCCGGCGGAGGAGCCCGCGAGGGTTTCGCCTGCCCCGTTCGGCATGGTTAACAACAGGTGTGCAGCGGCCCTTTTTCGGTCCAGTAGTCCTTTGACCGCCCACTCCTGCTTGCCGGCTACCCGGTCCAGGGCGCGGCGGATCTCCGCACGGTGCTCCTGAATGAAGTGTTCCAGGCTCTCCCGTGAAGAAAACAGCGTGCCGAGCCGGGCCGGCAGGATAGGGGAGAGGCGCATGGCCTGCCCGGCCACCGCTTGGTGGCGGCAGGCGCGGGGGGCCAGCCAACCCAGTTGGCGCAGGCGCGTTTCGGCCTCCGGCCCGCAGAACTCCTCGCGCCGCACCTGGCTGGTGACCGCGGCCACATCGCGGATGATCCACGCGGAAACCGGGTTGCGCCCGTCCACGCCCAGGTGGTTGCGCAGACCCGCTGCCACCCGGGGACGCGCCAGGCAATACAGGTAGACGGCGGACCCGGCATCAGGCTCGCCGCACTTTAAATGTTCCCGGCCGGACGGTTTCGCCATTGCTGCCTCTCCCCTCGCTGCGCGCCTTCGATTTGCGCACCTCCTCCAAAGCCCACTGGATCTGTTGGGGGCCGATGGAGATGGCCGCCTGGTCCGGCGATTCCGCTCCCGCCTTTTCGACGGCTTGGCGCACAGCGTCCATAGCGGCGCGACGGCAGACCGCCTCGATGTCGGCGCCGCTGAATCCGTCGGTGTGCATCGCCAACCAGTCCACGTCCACCCCCGGCGCCAGCGGCTTGTTGCCCAGGTGCACGGCGCAGATCTCCCTTCGTCCCGCCGCGTCCGGCAGGGGAATCTCCACGATCAGGTCGAATCGGCCGGGCCGCAGCATGGCCGGATCAATCAGGTCCAGGCGGTTGGTGGCCCCCAGCACCAGCACCCCTCTGAGTTCTTCGATCCCGTCCATCTCGCTGAGAAACTGGCTCAGCACTCGTTGGGCGACGTGCGAATCGGTGTCGGCGCCGCGCCTGGCTATGAGCGCATCGATTTCGTCGAAAAACATGATGCAGGGGGCAGCCTGGCGCGCCTTGCGGAAGACATCGCGCACTTCCCGCTCCGATTCGCCCACGTACTTGGAGAGCAAGGCCGGGCCTTTGACGGAGATGAAGTTCACCTGGCTCTCGGTGGCCACCGCCTTAGCCAGCAGCGTCTTCCCACAACCCGGCGGACCGGACAGCAGAAGGCCCTTGGGGGGCTTGACCCCGGCCTTCTCCCACAGGCCGGGATAGCGCAGCGGCCACTCGACGGCCTCCACCAGGGCCTTCTTGACCTCCGCCAGCCCGCCCACGTCCTGCCAGCGCACGTCGGGAACTTCGATGAAGACCTCGCGGATGGCGGACGGCTCGACCTCCCGGAGCGCCGCCAGGAAATCCTCGGGGCGCACTTCCAGCTTGGAGAGTTGCTCGTAGGGAATCTGGGCCACAGAGAAGTCGATGTCGGGCAGGATGCGCCGCAGGCAGATCATGGCCGCCTCGCGGCACAGGGCCTCCAGGTCGGCGCCCACGAAACCGTGGGTGATGGCCGCCAGGTGCCCCATGTCCACCGACTCGCCCAGCGGCATCCCCCGGCTGTGAATCTCCAGAATCTCCCGCCGCCCGTGGCGGTCGGGAATGGGAACGGTGATCTCGCGGTCAAAGCGGCCGGGGCGGCGCAGCGCCGGGTCCAGCGCCTGCGGGATATTGGTGGCCGCGATCACGATGACGTTCTGGCGCCGGGTGAGCCCATCCATCAGCGCCAGCAGTTGGGCCACCACGCGCTTCTCCACGTCGCCCACCACGTGTTCGCGCTTCGGCGCGATGGCGTCAATCTCGTCAATGAAGATGATGCTGGGGCCCACTCCCGTGGCCTGTTCGAAGATCTTGCGCAGGT
This sequence comes from Acidobacteriota bacterium, assembly GCA_026394175.1. Classification (GTDB taxonomy): domain Bacteria; phylum Acidobacteriota; class Terriglobia; order JAJPHL01; family JAPKYU01; genus JAPKYU01. The sequence continues at coordinate 3,753 of JAPKYU010000345.1, forward strand.
GCGCTTCGCTTTCCCCGTAGAACTTGTGGATGATCTCCGGGCCGTTAATGGGAAAGAAATTGGCCTCCGTCTCATGGGCGATGGCCCGGGCGATCAGCGTCTTGCCGCAGCCCGGCGGACCATAGAGAAGCACGCCCCTGGGCGCGTCGATCCCCAGGTGCCGGAAGACTTCCGGGTAACGCAGGGGCAGCTCGATCATCTCCCGGATGCGCTGCAACTGGCGCTTGAGTCCGCCAATGTCCTCGTAGGAGAGCGCACTGCCCCGCTCCTCCTCCTTGGCCTTGCCGATCACCAGCACCGTGGCCGGGTTGATGACCACCGGCCCGCGCGGCGTGGTGCTCTCCACTTTGAAATCGGCGTAGCGGCTGCCAAACAAAGTGGCGCGAATGCGGTCGCCTTCGACCACCGGCAGGCCATCCAGCAGCCTGCCGATGTAGTTCAGATCGCGGTCGGTGGGGGTGATGGTAGTGGGGGCAATCACCACGCGTTGGGCCGGAGCGGAGGCCACTTTGCCTACCACCACGAATTCGTCCAGACCCGTGCCGGCGTTCTCCCGGCTCAACCCGTCGATCAGAATGCGGGACTGGCCGCGGTGCTCTTTGTAGGCCGGCATGGCCTTGCAAGCCGTCCGGCGTTTCCCGGCCACTTCCACAATCTCGCCGATTTGCACCCCCAGCCCTTCCAGGTCTTGCGGATCGAGGCGGGCAAAGGCGCGGCCCACGTCCTTGCCCAGCGCTTCGGTCACCCGCAATTTGATCGGCTGCGCATCGCTTTTCATTTCGCGAACCTCACCTGGAGAATCCCGTTCTGGCAGGACACCTGCATCTTTTCCCGAGGAAAGCTCTGCGGTAGCAGCACTTCCTTTCGGTACTTCTGGCTGCCCTTTTCGGCGGAAATGGTGAGCACGTCGTCTTGGATATCCGCCTGGATGTGCTCGGGCCCGATGCCGGGCATCTCGGCCACTACCAGCACGTGGTCCGCCTCTTCGAAAACGTCCACCATCGGTTCGCGAACCTCTTGGACAACAGACCGCCCGGTAGCCTTGTCTTTGGCGACATTGCCAAACGGCTCTACTTTGATTCCTTCGCCGCCGCCGGCCACTTTGACGGAGAAGCCATAAACCCCCTTCAGCCCTTTCCCCGGCGAGAACTCGCCGGTGCGCGAAAGCTCCTCGCCCTTCTCGGCCAGCCCCGCCAGGTTCTCCACCAGATCGCCAAGCCCGCGCAGCAATCCGCCGAAGCCCTCCCCGGCATTCCCGCCTCCAGCGCCTTTCGTCTTTCGTGGTGTCATGGTCGATCGCCTTTCAGATCCCGTACAGCCGGATCTTGCTGTGAATGGTTTTGTAGTCAATTCCAAGGATGCGCGCCGCCTTGGCCTTGTTCCCCCCGCTGCGCGCCAGCGCCCGCAGCAGAACGTTGCGTTCCACCTCCATGGTATTGCGCCGCACGATGTCCTTGAGCGAGAGCGAGCCTTCGTCCTCCGGGTCGGGGTCGCCGGGCGGCAGGGCGGCGGCCAGGGGCAGGCGCAGGCGAAGCTGTTCCGGCTCGATCACTTCCTCTGCCAGCAGCACCCCGCCGCGAACCGCGTTGCGCAGTTCGCGAACGTTCCCGGGCCAGTCGTGGGCCAGCAGCAACTGAAGCGCCGGTTCCGAGAACCCCCCCACCCTTTTCCCCAACTCCAGGTTGGTGCGCTCCAGAAATTGCTGGGCCAGGAACAGGATGTCCTCGCGGCGCTCGCGCAAGGGCGGAATGTATAGCATGTATTCGCTCAGCCGGTGGAACAGGTCGCCACGAAAGGTCTTGGCCGCCACCAGGGCCTGGAGGTCCTGGTTGGTGGCCGCGATCAGCCGCACGTCCACTTTGATCCCCACCACGCCGCCGATGCGGTAGACCTGCTTCTCTTGCAACGCGCGCAGCAGTTTCCCCTGCATGGCGACCGGCAGATTGGCGATCTCGTCCAGGAAAAGCGTCCCGCCGGAAGCCGCTTCGAACTTGCCTTTCCTGGTCTGTTCGGCGCCGGTGAACGAGCCGCGTTCATGCCCGAACAGCTCGTTCTCGATCAGGGAATCGGGGATCGCACCGCAGTCCAAGGCCAGGAAGGGCCCGGAGGTCCGATGGCTTTGGGCGTGAATGGCCCCGGCCACCAGTTCCTTGCCCGAGCCGGTTTCGCCGGCGATCACCACCGAGAAGTTGGTGGGAGCAACGCGGGCTACCTCGGCTGCCAGCCGCCGCACCTTCTCGCTGCCCCCCATCTGCTCCAGCAGGGAGGATTTGGTTTCCGCTGCCTCCTCCTGCCCCAATTGCGCGCGCCGGCGGCGCTCGGTGCAGGCCCGGCGGATGGCGGCAACCAGTCCGTCGCCGCTCGAGGGATAGAGGAGGTAGTCGGAGGCGCCGGCCTTGATGGCCCCGACCACCTCCCGCAGGTCCGGGGCCGCCGCAAACATGATCAGCCCCAGGCCGGAATCCAACTCCCGCGCCCGCCGCAAGACTTCCATGGCGCTCCCATCGGGCATCCCGGCGTCCAGCAGCACGACGTCGGGCGCCCGCCGCCGAATCAGGTCCAAGGTGCCGTGGTCTTCGGCCTCCTGCACGCCCAGCCCCTCCCGGCGGAGCAGCGCCGCCAGACGCACCCGCAGGTCCGGCTCAGCAGCGATCAGGACCTCGATGCGCGCCTCCTTCAACTTCTTTTCCTTTCTCTCGCCGCCGGCCGCAGGATCGGATAGGAAACCTGGATGTCCCCGTCCAGTCGCCCCTCCAGGCCATGGAGCATGCCCAGGAACAGGATCCCGGTCTCTCCCTGGCCCAGGGTTTCGTTGATGCGCCGTGCGATGTAGCGGTCCCGCTGCTCCAGCAGCGACTGGCTTAGGGCCTCTTGCCGGCTCTCCACCTGCTCGGCTTCGCCCAGATCCCGGGCATGCACAATCTCCTGGACAAGCTGGTATTCCTCCAGCAGCAGGTCAGGCGACTCGGTGCCCATCAGCCTGGCCCCTTTCTCCATCAAGTACAGCAGCAGTTGATGGTTCGGGCTGCCGGCATTGGCCAGGTCGACGACAATTTCCGCCTCGCGGCCGCAGTCCGGCAGGCCGTCCTGGTAGACGCGAACCTGCGCATAGGGCAGGTCTTGTCCCTCGATGGCCTCGCGGATGCCGCTCCACAACTGCCCGATGGCCTGGACGTTGCGTTCCCACTCCTGGTGGCCGAGCTTCTCGATGCTGAGTTGCCGAATCGCCTCTCCCAAACGGCCCATGTCTGCCTGGGTGTGAATGATCGGGATATAGATCAGTGTCCTCACCGGAACGATCACCGTGCAGTCTTGTTCCTCAGCACACCGGAAGTGGACAGCACGCTGGGGGCCAATCCCTATGGGATTTTCTCCCGGCAGAACTAGACCGGCTGAAGGCTGGCAACGAGTATCCTGCCTCTTTGCGGGGCGCTCAGAACTGAAGATTACATGACAGAAACAGCCCCCGACTGGCTGCCGCCGCCGCGCTTGGCGTTGACAGACTCCATGGTCTTCTGGTTGGCAGAAGGTTGAGGGCTTCTCATGATCGGCTTGTCAGCAAACATTAAAGGATTCTCCTGATCTGCTGGCCAGCAGAACTCAGCCCAGACCGAGCGGGTGCGCCCTCGTGCTCCGCATTCCGCATTCCGCACTCCGCACTCCGTGCGGCTTGCGCCGGACTGGCCGGGGGCTTATAGTGGTTGAAGGAGGGATCGGCCGAGAGACAGCCGATCACCTTTGGGTTTCGCTATCGGACCGTTCAGGCCGGGCGGGAGTAATTCAGTGGTAGAATGCCAGCTTCCCAAGCTGGACGTCGTGGGTTCGAGTCCCATCTCCCGCTCCATTTTTCAGCCCCTTACGGACACCCGCCATTCCGCCGTTTTGTGCGGCGACGGTCAATACATCAGGGCCAGCCTCCCTTCCCATGGCCCGCTGCGAATCCCAGTGCGCTCTATTCAACGGCAATGGTGACCGCGTTGGAGGTGACGCTGCCGATGATCAGCACC
>JAPKYU010000124.1 GCA_026394175.1 Acidobacteriota bacterium
TCAATGTCGGCGGCGTTCAACAGCTCGATGGCCGGCTCGCAGGCCGCCGGTGCCGGAGCGGCGGCCGGGGCCGCCGCGGCAACGGCCGCGGCCGCGGCGGGCGCCGGGGCTGGCGCAGCGGTCTCCTCCGCGCCGGGAGGGGCGTAATTGCCGCCGCGAATGGCGTCCACCAGGCTGCGGTGTTGCTGTTTCACCATCTCCTGGAGGCGCTCGGGCGCTGTCTGAGCCGGGTCGTAAGGGGTTCGGCGCTGATCTATGATCTGTCCCTTGACGTAAATCACCGAATCGATCACCGGGTTCTTCTCGCCCCGGTCCTCGGTCTGGACGTGGTAAACGGTGTCGCCGGATTTCACATCGGTGTTGTAGCCGAAAATCATGTGTTCCCCCGCTGCTTGCAAATTGGTTGGCCCGACAGTATATTGGAATTTTGGGAACACGCCACTGTCTGGGCCCTGGCGCCGATCGCGTGTTTGCCGCGAGCGACCAACTACGGCGTCATTATATCGCACCCGAGGGGAGTAGGATATTCCATGCCGGGCAATTACCTGGAGCGCTACCTGCCCGTCCTGCTGCACGGAATCATTGTCGCCGCCATTGGGGCGGCGATGGTGGCCCTGTCCTCGCTCATCGGGCGCCACGTGACCAACCCGGCCAAGCTCATGCCGTATGAATCGGGAATGCGGCCCGTCGGCACCACCCGCGACCCCATCAACGTGAAGTTTTATCTGGTGGCCATGCTGTTCATTCTGTTCGACGTGGAGGCGGCGTTTCTGTACCCGTGGGCGGTGATTTTCCGCGAGCTGAAGATGTTCGGCTTCATCGAAATGTTGCTGTACATGCTGATCATCTTCGCCGGCTTCTTCTACATCTGGAAGAAGGGCGCCCTGGACTGGTCGGAACCCGGATCCGGCAGCCGATGATCCCTGACGAACTCCGCAACTTCCCGGAAGCCTCGCAACTGGAGGAGCAAGACCCTTCGGTGCTGGCCGGCGGCCAATTCGACCGCGGCGAGCTGACGCTGGAGGTGTCGCGCGCCAAGCTGGAGGCGGCCTGCCGGTGGTTTCGGGGGCGCGGCTACAACCTTCTTTCCAGCATCACCGCCACCGACCTGCATCCCATCGAGCCCCGCTTTCGTGTCGTCTACCACCTTTACGCCATCGCCGAGCACAAGCCGTTGCGGCTGGCGGTGAGGGTAGGCGGCGCCGACCCGCGCCTGGAATCGATGATTCCGGTGTGGCCCGCGGCCAACTGGTACGAGAGAGAGTTGTTCGACCTGTTCGGCATCCGCTTCGACGGGCACCCCAACCTGAAGCGCATCATGCTGCCGGACGATTGGGAAGGGCATCCGTTGCGCAAGGATTACCCGACGGAAGGAATCCGATAAGGCCGAGTTATAAGTTCTCAGTTTTCAGTTCCAAGCAGCCAAAACTGGCAACTGATAACTGACAACTGAGAACTCAACAGAGATGGCAAGCGTTAGCACCCCGCCGCCCGGCGCCAAGACGATGGTCCTGAACATGGGGCCGCAGCACCCCTCCACCCATGGAGTGCTGCGCCTGGTGCTGGAGCTGGACGGCGAGACGGTGGTGCGCTGCGAGCCGCACATCGGCTACCTGCACACCGGCATCGAGAAGACGGCCGAGGCCAAGGGCTGGTGGCAGGCCATCACCCTGACCGACCGCATCGACTACCTCTGCCCGCTGACCAACAACCTCTGCTACGTGCTGGCCGTGGAGAAGTTGCTGGGGCTGGAGCCGCCGCCGCGCGCCCAGTGGCTGCGGGTGCTGCTCAATGAGCTGACGCGGCTCAACAGCCACCTGGTCTGGCTGGGCACCCACGCCATGGACCTGGGCGCCTTCACCGTCCTGCTCTATGCCTTCCGCGAGCGCGAAGACATCCTGAACATGTTCGAAACGGTTTCCGGGCAGCGCATGATGACCAGCTATTTCCGGGTGGGCGGCCTGGCCCTGGAGCCGCCGCTGGACTTTTTCGGCCGGGTGCGCAAGTTCATCTCTTATTTCCCGTCGAAGATCGACGACTACGAAGCGCTGCTGACCAAGAACCGCATCTGGATCGGCCGCACCAAGGGCGTCGGCTACATCAGCGCCGACGACGGCATCGCCCTGGGGCTGACCGGCCCCTGCCTGCGCGCCGTCGGAGTCGATTGGGATCTGCGGAAGACGAACCCTTACAGCTCCTACGACAAGTTCGATTTCAAGGTGCCCGTCAGGACCGAGGGCGACGTTTATGCCCGGTACCTGGTGCGCATGGACGAGATGCGCGAGAGCACCAAGATCATCGCGCAGGCGCTGGAGGGCATGCCGGAAGGGCCGGTGAACGCCGACGCGCCGCACATCGTGCTGCCCGAACGCGAGCGGATGAAGACGGAGATGGAAGCCCTCATCTACCACTTCAAGATCGTGACCGAGGGCTTCCGGGTGCCGCCCGGGGAGGTGTACCAGGCGGTGGAATCGCCGCGCGGCCAGAGCGCCTACTACGTGGTCAGCGACGGCACCACGCACCCCTTCCGCATGTACGTGCGTGCGCCCTCCTTCGCCAACCTGCAGGCCCTGCCGAAGATGGTGGAAGGGCGGCTGATCGCCGACGTGGTGGCGGTGGTGGGCTCCATTGATATTGTGCTTGGGGAAGTCGATAGGTAGAAAAACGAGCTATCAGCTATCAGCTTTCAGTTATCAGCTTTGGACCACGCTGGTAGCTGATAGCTGATAGCTGAAAGCTGAGAGCTATGAGGTTCAGTGCCCAACTCGAGGCGCGGTTCGAGCGCTTTCTGGCGCGCTACCCGCAGCGCCGCTCGGCGCTCATCCCCATGCTGCTTTACGCCCAGGACGAGGTGGGGTGGCTGAGCCCGGAGGTGATTGCGGAAATCGCCGGGCGGCTGGACCTGAGCGTGGTCGAGGTCGAAAGCGTCATCAGCTACTACTCGATGCTGCGCCGCCGCCCCGCCGGCAAGTACCACATCCAGGTGTGCACCAACATCTCCTGCATGCTGCGCGAGGCCGAGCCGCTGTTCGAGCACGCGCGCGAGAAACTGGGCATCGAGCCCGGCGAGATTACCGAAGACGGGCTGTTTTCTTTGGAAGAGGTGGAGTGCCTGGGGGCCTGCTCCTGGGCGCCCGCCGTCCAGGTGAATTACGATTTCCACCACGAGATGACGCCGGAAAAACTCGGCGCCCTCGTGGACAGGCTCCGGGAAAAGCGGCCGTAGGCTGTAGGCCGTGGGCTGTGGGTTCTGGTTTCAGGACCTGCAGCCCACAGCCTACAGCCCACAGCCTCCGACTTATGGCGCATCCGCTCGAAGTCAGAATCATCAGCAGGCGGTTCGGGCTGCCGAATTCGGCCTCGATCGACACCTTCCTGGCGCACCAGGGTTACGAGGCGCTGCGCAAGGCGCTGAAAATGACGCCGGAGGCGATCATCGAGGAAATGAAGAAGTCGGCGCTGCGGGGCCGCGGCGGCGCCGGCTTTCCCGCCGGCCTGAAGTGGGGGTTCGTGCCGCGCCAGTCGCCCAGGCCCAGGTACGTGGTTTGCAACGCCGACGAGGGCGAGCCGGGCACCTGCAAAGACCGGCCGCTGATGGAGTACGACCCGCACCAGTTGATCGAGGGCATACTGATCGCCGGCCTGGCCGTGGATTCCCACCAGGGCTTCATTTACATCCGCGGCGAATACCGCTACTTGATCGACATCATGGACCGGGCCATCGAGGAGGCCCGCGGGCGCGGTTTTCTGGGGAAGAACATCCTGGGCAGCGGCTTCGATTTCGAGCTGGCCACGCACACCGGGGCGGGCTCCTACGAGTGCGGCGAGGAATCGGCGCTGCTGGAATCGCTGGAGGGCAAGCGGGGCGTGCCGCGGATCCGGCCGCCCTTTCCGGCCGTCGCCGGCCTCTACCAGTGCCCCACCGTGCTCAACAACGTGGAGACCTACGCCGCGGTGCCCGCCATCATCCTCAACGGCGGCGACTGGTACCACAAGCTGGGAACGCCGAAGAACGGCGGCACCCGCCTGTTCGCCTTGAGCGGGCATGTCAGCCGCCCCGGCGTGTACGAGTTGCCGCTGGGCATGCCGCTGCGCCAGATGATCTACGAGGTGGGCGGCGGCATCCGCGGGGGCCGGCAGTTGAAGGCCGTCATTCCCGGCGGCTCCTCGACGCCGGTGCTGACGCCCGAGCACCTGGACGTCCCCATGGATTTTGATTCCGTGGCCAAGGCGGGCTCGTTTCTGGGCTCCGGCGGGGTGATCGTCATGGACGAAGACACCTGCATGGTGAAGGTGGCGCTGCGGCTCACCGAGTTCTACCAGCACGAATCGTGCGGGTGGTGCCTGCCCTGCCGGGAAGGCACGCTCTGGCTGCGAAAGCTGCTGGCGCGCTTCCACGCCGGCGCCGGCGTGAATGCCGACATCGGCCGCGCCGGGGAGCTGGCCGAGAACATGCTCGGGCACACCTTCTGCCCGCTGGGCGACGCGGCCGCCATGCCGGTGATCAGCATCGTGAAGCAGTTTCGCCATGAATTCGAGCAACACCTGAACGGGCGGTGTCCGTTCGAGGCAAAGGGGGCACGCGCTTGAATTTCGGATTTCGGATTGCGGATTTCAACCGCCTGCAATCCGCAATCCGACATCCGCAATTTTCCGAATGGCTGATTTGGTCAGATTAACGATCGACGGAAGGGAAGTGACGGCGGCGCCGGGCACGCTGCTGATCGAGGCGGCGCGCCGCGCCGGCATCGAGATCCCCGCCTTCTGCTACTACCCGGGGTTGTCGCTGCAGGCCGCCTGCCGCATGTGCCTGGTGGAGATCGAGAAGGCGCCGAAGCTGCAGACGGCCTGCACGGTGCCGGTCAGCGAGGGCATGGTGGTGCGCACCAACACGCCCAAGGTGCACGACGCCCGCCGGTCGATGCTGGAGTTCCTGCTGACCAACCATCCGCTGGATTGCCCGGTGTGCGACAAGGGCGGGGAGTGCGAGCTGCAGGACATGGTGTTCCGCTACGGGGCCTCCTTCAGCCGCTTCCGGGAGGAGAAGCGCCATACCGACGAGGAGAAGTGGTCGCCGGTGGTCTATTACGACGGGCCGCGCTGCATCCTGTGCTACCGCTGCGTGCGGGTCTGCAACGAAGGCATGGATGTGTCGGCGCTGGCCATCGTGAACCGCGGCGGGCGGACCCTGATCGGGCCCAACGCCGGCGGCCACCTGGACTGCGAGCAGTGCGGCATGTGCATCGACATCTGCCCGGTGGGCGCGCTGACCAGCGGCAGCTACCGCCACCAGGCCCGGCCCTGGGAACTGCATTACGTGCCCACCATCTGCACGCACTGCGGCGACGGCTGTAAGACCACGCTCAGCGTGCGCAACAACCGCGTCCTGCGCGGCAACAACCGCGACCAGTCGGGCATCAACGGCGAGTTCCTGTGCATCAAGGGCCGGTACGCCTTCGACTTCCTCCATCATCCGGAGCGGCTGACGCAGCCGCTTGTGCGCCAGGAGGGCAAGCTGGTGCCGGCCACCTGGGCCCAAGCCCTGCGGGCGGTGGCCGCCAGGTTCCGCCAACTGCTGGAACAGGGGAGCGCCTTCGGAATTATCGGCTCGAACCATGCCGGCAACGAGACCGCCTACCTGCTTCAGAAATTCGCGCGGGCCGGTCTGCGGACCAACAACATCGACCATCACCGCACCGCCGACTACGCCGCCCTGATAGCGGCGCTGGCCCGCAGCGGCGTTCGGCCCGCCGACCGGCTGGCCGGTTCGCGTGATCTGCTGACCGCCAGGGCCGTCCTGCTGATCGGCAATAATCCCACCGAGCAGCATCCGCTGCTGGCCTGGAACATGCGCACCAACGTGCGCTTGAACAAGGGCCGTTTGTACGTCGTGAACCACCGGGCCATCAAGCTGGAACGGCAGGCCACGGCCACCCTGCGCATCGAGGAAGGGCGGGCGGGGGCGCTGCTGGACTTTCTCGCCGGACAAACGACTGCCGGCCAGCCGCCGGCCCTGCAACCGTGGAACGAATTTCGCGACCGGCTGCGCGCCGAGAGCGACTTGCTCGTCGTTTTCGGCGACGAAATCAAGGGCGACGGCATTGCGCGGCTGGTGGCTTTCGGAAACACGCTGGGCGGCGTGACGCGGTACATCGCGCTGGGTGACTACAACAACTCCCGGGGCGCTTCCGATATGGGCCTGCTTCCCGGTTCGTTGCCCGGCTACGCCCCGGTCGAAGATGCGGTCGTGCGCGCGCGCTTCGAGGCGGAGTGGAACGTGACGCTGCCGCCGGGGCCGGGCCTGGCGCTGGACGAAATGATTGCCGCCGCCGGCGACGGCCGCCTGGGCGCGCTTTACGTGGTCGGCGCCAACCCGCTGAAGCGCTACAATCTTAACGCCGGCAGCAGTTTCCTCGTCGTTCAGGACATGTTCCTGACGGAAACGGCCCGGCAGGCGGATGTGGTGCTGCCGGCGGCCGCGGTCTACGAGGTCAACGGAACGGTCACGAATACTTGCGGCGAACTGCAGCGCATCAGGCAGGCGCTCGGCACCAACGGTCCCAGGGCGGACCTGGAAATCATTGGGCTGATCGCCAAGGAGACGGGGATTTCGCTTGGCCCGGTGGGGAGCGAGGAGGTGTTCGACGAGATCCGCCGGTTGGTGAACGGCTACAATGTCGCGATGGCCGGTCTGGCCGCCGGCGAAGCCGTTCCCACCGCTCCAGCGGACGGCCGGGACGCCTCGTTGGGCCGGCCGGACCTGGTTCACTCCTCCGGCGACACCTTGTTTACTTCGGGGACCCTCGGCCAATATAGCGACATGTTGGAAGCAGTTCGGCGCCACTGATCTCGGATTGCGAACGGTTTGGTAGTGGACCTCACAATATTAATCATCAGCCTGGCGAAGATCGCGGTGGTGCTGACCGTGCTCTTCACTTGTGTCGCCTACGTGGTGTGGCTGGAGCGCAAAGTGGCGGGCCGCATCCAAAACCGCTGGGGGCCGCACCGCACCGGGCCTTTCGGACTGCTGCAACCGGCGGCCGACTTTCTCAAGGCCCTTTTCAAGGAGGACTTCACCCCGGCGCAGGTCCAGCGGCCCATCTATTTCCTGGCGCCGTTCCTGGCCATGACGCTGGCGCTGATGTCTATCGCCGTGATTCCCTTCGGCGAGAACGTCACCATTGCCGGGCGTACGATCTTTTTTGAAATCACCGACCTGAATATCGGCCTGCTGTACATCTTCGCCGTCACCTCGCTGGGCGTTTACGGCATCGCGCTGGCCGGCTGGTCTTCGGGCAGCAAGTACTCGCTGATGGGCGGGCTGCGCAGCTCGGCGCAGATGATCAGCTACGAGCTGGGGCTGGGCTTTGCCGTGGTCGGCGTGCTGATTTTGTCGGGCACGCTCAGCCTGCGCGGCATCGTGAACGCCCAGAGCGGTTTCTGGTTCGGCATTATTCCGAAATGGTACATCTGGCCGCAGTTCGTGGGCTTCCTGGTGTACCTGACGGCCGCCTTCGCCGAAACCAACCGGACGCCCTTCGATTTGCCGGAGGCCGAAGGCGAGCTGGTGGGCGGCTTCCATACCGAGTACAGCAGCTTGAAGTTCGCCATGTTCTTCACCGCCGAATACACCAACATGATCACCGTGGCCTGCCTGGCCACGCTGCTGTTCTTCGGCGGCTGGATGGCGCCGCTGCCGTGGGCCTGGGTGCAGCACGTGCCGGCCCTGGTGCTGCTGGGCATGGCCGCCCTGATGACCCGCACCGCTCTCCGCACCTACCGCCTGGAGCGCAGAAAATCGTATTTCGCAGTGCCGGGCCTGGCCGGCATCGTGGGCCTGATCGGGCTGGCCTTTCTGCATCCGGTTTTTGCCGCGGTTGCCGCGCCCATGTTCTGGTTTGCCTCCAAGGTTTTCGTGTTTCTGTTTCTGTACATCTGGGTGCGCTGGAGCGTGCCGCGTTTCCGCTACGACCAGTTGATGCACCTGGGCTGGAAGGTGCTGTTGCCGGTTGCGGCGGCGAATATTTTGATCACGGGTTTGGTTGTCGCCTTGTAAGAGCTGTCAGCTATCAGCTATCAGCTATCAGCTTTGAGCATTTGTCAAACGGCTGATAGCTGAGAGCTGATAGCTGATAGCTGAGAGCTTCAAGGCAAGAAGCGATGGACAAGGTTCTATTTCTGATCTTCGCGGGGATTGCGGTGGGCGCGGCAGCCAATCTGCTGCGCTCGCGGCACCCCATCCACAGCGCGCTCTCGCTGATCGGCGTGATGGGCGCGCTGGCGGTGCTCTACCTGCTGCTGGGCGCCGAGTTCATTGCCGCCGTCCAGGTGATCGTGTATGCCGGCGCGATCATGGTGCTGTTCGTGTTCACCATCATGCTGTTGAACGCCGGGGCGGAGGTCCCCACCAGCGGGTCGATGCTGGCGCGGTATCTCGGCATCCCGCTGCTGGCGCTGCTCCTGCTGCAGTTGGTGCGCCTGTTGCTCGGCCAGTATCCGCCCGACCAGGCTTCCAGCTTCGGAACATTCGTGGGACCGACCGAGAAGATCGGCCGGCTGCTGTTCACCCAGTACCTGCTGCCCTTCGAGGTGACTTCGGTGCTGATCCTGGTGGCCGTGATGGGCGCGGTGGTGCTGGCCGGGAGGAAGCCGTGACGGTGCCTATTTCCTGGTATCTGATCCTGAGCGCCGTGCTGTTCGTCATGGGCGTGGCCGGCTTCCTGTTCAAGCGCAACATCATCACCATTTTCATGTCCATCGAGCTGATGCTGAACGCCGTGAACCTCAGCTTTGTGGCCTTCTCCTACGTGCTGAGACAGCTCAGCGGGCAGGTCTTTGTCTTTTTCGTGATGGTGGTGGCGGCGGCCGAGGCCGCCGTCGGGCTGGCGATCATTATCGTCGTCTTCCGCAATCGCGAGTCGCTGAATGTGGACGACATTGAGTTGATGAAGTTCTAGTGTGCTGAGTCATCAATTCGTTGCATAAGTTGGCCGTTCCCGGCTATACTGGCCCAACCTTCGAGGAGGTGGAC
>JAPKYU010000552.1 GCA_026394175.1 Acidobacteriota bacterium
CATCACGTCGGCGTAGCGGGCCTCGGCGGTCAAGAGCAGCAGGCGCCAACTGAACATGGCATTGGCGATGTTGGCGCAGGTCTCGTTGTAGCCGATGCGGTGCGGCAACTCGTAAGCGAAGCCGAAGGCCTCGTGGACGGGGTCGTTGTTGATCGAGACCCCCTGGCGGATCGCGCCGTTGGCGCCGGTGATATACATCTTGCGCTGGGTCACGTCCAGCCAGATGCGCTCGAGCGCGGCGAGAAGGGCCTTGTCGCCGGTCTCGGCGGCCAGGTCGGCCGCGCCGCAATACAGGTATCCGCCGGTGACCGCGTGGCCCACCGCCTGGGTTTCCTGGCGCAACGGCGTGCGATCCTGGGTCTGGTCGCCGGGGACGTGAACGTAATTGCGAGTGAGATTGGGGCCCACGCGCACGGAGCCGCGCATGGTGACGAAGACGTCGGCCAGCTCGAGCCAGCGCGCCTCGCCGGTGGCGCGGTAGAGGTCCACCAAGCCCATCATCTGGGAGGGGTTGAAGTCCATGTGCGCCAGCTCGCGCGGGCGGGGGGAGAAGACGCCGTAAAGGTACTGCGCCGCCTTGCGCGCCACCTCGAGGAAATTGCGCTTGCCGGTGGCCTGGGTGTGCGCGGCGGCCGCCGTCAGCAGGTGGCCCATGTTGTAAAGCTCGTGGTTTTGCAGGTTGTCCCAGCGTTTGCGGGCCGGGTCCAGTTGGATCTGGGTGCTGATGTAACCGTCGGGCGCCTGGGTTTTGGCGATCAGGTCGATCCAGGTGTCCATCTCCTTGTCCAGGGCGGGGTCGGGGTCGATCGCGTAAAGCCAGGCCATGGCCTCGATCCACTTGTAGCAGTCGCCGTCGCTCCAGTTGGTGCCCTGGTGGGGGCCTTTTTCGAGGCCGGCGCCGATGCGGAAGTTGACCAGGCAGGCGGAGTTGTCGGGGCTGAGCAGGGCCTTTTTCATCTCGGGCACGATGGTGTTTTTGCACAGGGCGTGGCGGTCGGCCCAGAAGCCCTGGGTCCAGCGCACGGCGCGCATGTCGGCGGGGCGCAGGAGGGCGTGCGTGTAAAGCGCAGTGGGCGGATCGGGCGCGGTCTCCGCCGCGCGCGCGCCGGCTCCGGCCAAGGCCAGCAGCGCCAGGCAGCAACCCATCAGAAAAGATTTGTTCATGATGACACCCCTTCCCTCATTTTCGTGCTCGTGCTCGTTTTTCGTAATCGTAATCGTAATCGTAATCGACCCCTATTTTCCATTCCCCGGCGCCATTGGCGAGTTTTTTTTCGTTTGGAGTGCGAGCTTCAGCTCGTTCTTGGAATCTTTATTTTATTTCGGCAATGCGGTAAAACGTTTTGTCGGCAAAGCGTTTTAACACTATGCTATCGTTAGCATGGAGGTGCGGCATGAGATCCCTGACAACCCGAGCCACGGTCTATCTCGATCCCGATTTGCACAAGGCCCTGCGCCTGAAATCCATCGAAACATCACGTTCCATGTCGGATCTGATCAATGACGCAATCCGTGGCGAGCTTGCCGAGGATGCGGCCGATCTGGCCGCCTTTGAGGCGCGCAAAAAGGAGCCAACCCTTTCGTTCGAGGATTTCGTGAAGGAACTGAAGCGCAATGGCAAGCTATGAGGTGCGGTTCCGAAAATCGGTCGCCAAAGACCTGGAGCCGATCCCGAAGCGGGATGTCCAGCGGATCTTGAAAGCGATCAAGAACCTGGGCATGGAGCCGCGCCCCTTGTCAGCGAAGAAACTATCGGGGGCGGAGAAATACCGCCTGCGCTGCGGGGTGTACCGGGTGCTCTACGAAATTCAGGATAAAATTCTCCTGGTGTACGTGGTGAAAGTCGCGCATCGGAAGGACGTTTATCGTGACTGAGTTTGGTCCGCATCAAGGGCGATAAACAGGTGAATCTGTTGCTCGGTTATGGCATCATGACGATAGTCAGTCCGAAGGAGGTAAGGTTCGATGAAAGAGGAGTTCTGGAAGAAATTCCCGCCTATTCCCGGCTTTGACTGTCTCAAGATGAAGCACGACATTCAGGCGAAGATCTATGAAGAGATCAAAGAACAACATGTGAGACGCGGGGTGCTTGCGTGATTCCCCCCTTCAATAGTCACGGCTATCTTCCGGCCGGCGTTCACGCGGCGACGCT
>JAPKYU010000693.1 GCA_026394175.1 Acidobacteriota bacterium
AAACTGGTGGAACCTGCTGTTGAGGGTTGATCCACCGCGGTTGAGGAGGAGGCTTGCGGAAGGTGACAGTGGTTGTCGGAGTAACGCCGCAGCCGCTGATGCGAGTGCTGGAGCACCTGTTCCGCAAGTACCCGGAGATCCATATTGTGGGCCGCCCGCGTGACATCGATAGAATCAAGCGCCAGGCGGGCCTTCTGTCTCCGGACATGATCGTTCTCCATCAAAGGCTGCTGGGGAAGGAGGCTCGGGAGACGATAGCTGCGGTGAAACGAAGCAGCCCCGGTTCGAAGCTCATCCTCATCCGCTCGGACGAGGTGCGGGGCGGCCCGCGATATGGCGCCGACGCCCATGTGGCCGAGGAAGCCATCGTGAGACGGCTGCCCGACATCGTCGCGCGGCTGGCGGAACAGAAGGGAAACCGGGGGCTCCGCGAGCGGCAGGATCGGTGCGGTAAGGGTTTGGGGGCCGCACCGACTTTAACAACGACCCATTAGAACGGTCCCGGCGGAGCCGCGCAACGGGCGGCGGCGCTGACGCTGCAGGTGTGCCCGCGCGCGGCTTGTCTTGCGGGACCGGAGAATCACTCGACCACCAAAGGGGGAGACCAATGAGGTTCAAATCGTGGCCCGTCACGGCGTTGGCCATCACACTATTGCTGGTTTCCGCGGCCACCGTGACCGCTTACCTGACCGATACCACCATCCACAATCCGCCGAACTACAACAGCTTCACGCCGCCGGCGGCCGGCAGCAGCTATACCGACCCGGTATTCGGCTCCAACATCCAGAGGATCACGAACGCGCTCAACACGCCCAACCAGGACGGGGGCGGAAACCTGCAGTGGATTGAGCCCGAGTACTCGACCGCTTCACCCCTCAACATCGACAACAGCAGGATGATCCTGCTGCACCAGAGCTATTACGGGCTGTACAACGGCCAGGGCGGCTTCATCAGCACCGTGCCGTTCGAAGTCAATTCCAGCACCGAGCCGCGCTGGTCGCGCAAAGATCCCAACATTCTGTACTACCACCGCGGCAACCAGTTGAAGACCTACAACGTGGCCACGGGCGCCATATCGGTGGTGCATACCTTCAGCGAGTATTCGTCGATCCAGGGCAACGGGGAGATGGATATTTCCTACGACGGCGACCATTTCGTGCTGGCCGGCAACGCCCGCTACGTTTTTGTTTACACCATCAGCTCGGACACCAAGGGGCCGGCGTTCGATACCGGCGGGCGCGGCTTCGACAGCGTGTACATCGCCGCCGACAACAGCGTGACCATCACCTGGCTGAGCAGCGGGACCGGCCGCTACACCGGCATCGAGCTGTTCGATCAGAACATGAACTTCCTGCGGCAGGTGGCCCACGCCGGCGGCCACATGCACATGTCGCAGGACGTGAACGGCGACCCGGTGCTGATCTGGACCAACTCCAACGACCCGGCGCCGGCCTGCGGCCAAAACGCCATCGTCAAGATCCGGCTGTCGGACGGCCGGCAGACCTGCCTGCTGTCGCTGGACTGGAACATGGCGGTTCACATTTCCGCCGCCGACAACACCTGGGCCTTCGTCGAGACCTACGCGCCCAGCAATCCCACCCCCGGCGGCTCGGGTTGGGTCGCTTACACCAACGAGCTGCTCCAGATCAAGCTGGACGGCAGCGAAGTGCGGCGCCTGGCGCATCACCGCAGCCGCCCCTTCGACAGCTACATCTACATGCCCAAGCTCTCGGCCAGCCGCGACAGCAGCCGCCTGGTGTTCGCCAGCAACATGGACCTGCAGTCGATCTCGGGGGCCCCGCAGACCTACGCCGACACCTACATGATCCTGACCGGGACGACGGTTCCGCTGGGGGTGATGGGCGGCGGCAACCCGTCCCCGCCGGTCAACACCACGCCGCCGGCGATTTCCGGCACGGCCCAGCAGGGCAGTACGCTCAGCGCATCCAGCGGCGCCTGGTCGAACAACCCCACCTCGTATGCCTATCAGTGGCAGCGCTGCGACAGCACGGGCGGCAGTTGCGCGGCCGTCGCCGGCGCCACCGCCACCAGCTACACGCTGCAATCCGCCGATGTCGGCTCGACCGTCCGCGTGGCGGTAACCGCCGGCAACAGTGGAGGGTCGGCGACCGCCACCTCGGTGACCACGGCGGTGGTGCAGGCGGCCCCGACCGCGCTCGTGAATACCGCTCTGCCGGCGATCTCCGGAACCGCACAACAGGGCCAGACGCTGACCGGCTCGACCGGCTCGTGGTCGGGCAGCCCCACCTCCTATGCCTACCAATGGCAGCGCTGCAACAGCACGGGCGGCAGTTGCGCGGCCATTTCCGGCGCCAACAGCCAGACCTGCCTGCTGCAGTCGGCCGATGTGGGCTCCGCGATCCGCGTTGCGGTGACGGCGATGAACAGCGCGGGCTCGGCTGCGGCCACCTCGGCGCAGACCGCGGTGGTCCAAACCAGCGGCGGAGGCGGCGGCACAACGCCCCCCGCTATCGCCCTGGTGCAGGCCACCTCCGTGCAGGGGACCGGAGTGGCGTCGGTCGCCAAGGCCTTCCCCAACGGCAACACTGCCGGGAACCTGATCATTGCCTTCGTGCGCATGTCCAGCACCTCCCAGACCGTCACCCTTTCCGACAGCCTGGGGAACGCGTACGCCAAGGCAGTCTCGCAGACCCACACCACCGACGGCCACCAGATCCATGTTTTCTATGCCGCGAACATCCGGGGCGGCGCCAACACGGTGACGGCGGCTTTCTCGGGAACGAACAGCCACCCCTGGCTCGCTGTCTATGAGTATCGAGGACTGAGCACGACCAGCCCGCTGGACAAGACGGCCTCCACCCAGGGCAGCGGCGCCAGCGTGAACAGCGGGCCCACCGCGACCACGGCCACGGCCAACCAGTTGGTGTTTGCCGGGACGGGCCTGCCGGCCAGTTGGACGGCGCAATGCACGGCCGGCAGCGGCTACACCGTGCTCCAGCACAACTGCTCCGGCGCAACCTCGCCCGGAGCCAATGAAGGGCAGACCACCTCGGCCACGAGCTCATACTCCGGCACGTTCAC
>JAPKYU010000123.1 GCA_026394175.1 Acidobacteriota bacterium
GATCATCTGCTCGGCAATCCGGACCCGCGCGTTGCCCTCCGGCTCCAGCGCGATCTCGATCGCGTTCTTGAGCGTCAGGCGCAGCGCCTGCGAGGCCGGAGGCTGGAGGCTGGAGGCTGGAGGCTGCTGAGCGTGAAGGGAAGGCGGAAGGCAGAAAGCGATAAGCAGGAGGCCGGCGACAAACCCCTTCCCGCAGCCCCCAAGCAGGCTGTGGTCCCCGGTTCTAAGCGCCGGCCCTGAGGTTGAACCTTGAACGCTGAACGTTGAACGAGTCATGTTCATCTTTCCCCGCTGCGCCCGGTTTCATCCGTGTCCATGTCGCCGCGGCGACTTCATCCGTGGTGAATTCACCAAAGAACGCCTTTGTCATGTTAATCTTTCGGGGCGGCTGACAGCTAGGGTTGCCGGAACCCAGACCGGTTGCCGGTCCGGGTGAGGCCGGCGCCACATCATGCGCTTAACGGCACTAATTGTTTTGGCGTGTCTTTTCTTATTGGGCCACTCGGCAGGGCCGCGGGCGGGCGCGGAGGATGCTCTCCGCCCGGGCATCAGCGTCGAGCAGGCGGCGACGCGGGTGGCGGAGATGGACCGCGCCCGGCTGGCGGCTCTCGAAAACTACATCGCCACCCGCCACTACGCGGTTCACAACAAGCGCTTCAACAAACACGCCGAGATGACCGTCCGCATGATCTATCGCATCCCCGGGAAGAAAGAGTTTGAGGTGATTTCCGAAAGCGGGTCATCGTGGATCCGCAAGCACGTGCTGCGGAAAATGATCCAGGCTGAACTGGAGGCCGGCGACGGGGCCATGCGCGATCAGACGCGCATCACGGCCGACAACTATCAGTTCCGGCCGGCGGGCATGGTGCAGGAAGCGGGGCGCTCGTTCCACGTGTTTGAACTGACCCCGCGCGCCGCCAACAAGTACCTTTTCCGCGGCCGCGTGTGGCTGGATGCGGAAGACGCCGCCGTGGCCCGCATCGACGCAAGCCCGGCCGTGCTGCCCTCGTTCTGGACGCGCGACGTCCGTTTCGTGCATCGCTACGACAAGCACGGGGAGTTCTGGCTGCCCACCTCGAACCACTCCGAGACCCAGGTGCGCATTTTCGGCACCACCACGGTCCACATCGATTACTTCGGCTACCGCGTCAATCTCCCGCCGAACGAAATCCCCAAGCTGAATGAGCGCGCCCAGGTAGTGAGAGATTCGAATCCCGGAACGCCCACGCCATAGTCAAATCAAGCTGCAGGCTCCAGGCCACGGGCTCCAGGCACGGGCCGCAAGCAGCTACAAGGTTCACCCCTGGCGTGCGACGCTTGGAGATGTTTGCCGGGCACGGGTTGACACGACATTGATTTCATTGATAAAGCGTTTTTCAGCAAATGCTGAAGATACCGAAGACCGGGCGCGACGGTATAACCGCGCGCACCGCTACCTGAGCCTTGCCGGCTTTTTGCTCAGCCTGGCCTGGCTGGCGGCGCTGCTGTTCCTGGGCTGGTCGGCGGGCCTGCGCGACGCTGCCTGGCAGGTTTCCGCGCGGTATAGCCTGGCGCTCGCCGTTTACCTGCTGCTGGTGTTTGCGGGCGGGACCATGCTCGGCCTGCCGTTGGGTTATTACGCCGGCTACGTGATCGAGCACCGCTATGGGTTGTCCAACCAGACCGTTGCCGGTTGGGTCAAGGACGAAGCGAAGAGCGTCGTGCTGGGCGGGGCGCTGTCGCTGGCGGCGGCCGAATTGGTTTATGCGCTGCTCCGTTGGCGGCCGGATTGGTGGTGGCTGGCGTCCTGGGCCGGCTTCCTGCTGTTCGTGGTGCTGATGGCCAACCTGGCTCCCGTGCTTCTGTTCCCGCTCTTCTACAAATTCCAGCCGCTGGCCGATGAGGATCTGAAACAGCGGCTGCTGCGCCTGTCGGAACGGGCGGGCGCGCGTGTGCGCGGCGTCTTCGAATGGAAACTGAGCGAAAAGAGCCGCAAGGCGAATGCGGCGCTGGCCGGCTGGGGAAACACGCGGCGCATCATCCTGGCCGACACTCTGCTCCAGCAATACACGCCCGACGAGATCGAGGCGGTCCTGGCGCATGAGCTGGCCCACCATGTCCATCATCACATCGGCAAGTCTCTGGCGCTCGAAGCCGCCGCCGGTCTCGCCGGTTTCTGGCTGGCCGATCGTGCCTTGCGAACCTTCGGGAGCCTTCCGCGCTTCGGATTCCGCGGGATCGGCGACTTCGCGAACCTTCCGCTGCTGCTGTTGTTGGCGGCGGTCCTCTCGCTGCTGTTGCGGCCCGCGGTGAATGCGATTTCCCGGCATTTCGAGCGGCAGGCCGACGATTACGCCTTCCGCGCCATCCCGGATGTGGGGCCCTTCATTTCCAGCATGGAGAAACTGGCGGCGCAGAACCTGGCGGAGCGGCGGCCCAACCGGGTGATCGAGTTCATCTTCCACAGCCACCCGTCGATGGAGAAACGGATCCGGCGGGCCGCAGCGTACGGCGAGACAACGTAGAGACTCCGAATGTTGCGTCAGGCGCCGGGGGACGTCGGAGAGGCCGGACCGGCCCGCGTGGCGAATGGCTCGATGGGGAGGTCCAGGGGCGGCTCCCGCAGGAACGCCAGGCCCTCCATTTGCCGCAGCGCGGCCTGAATACTGGCTTCGGGCGCCGGTTCCAGGGTGATGACGAACGGGAGGTGGTGTTTGTCCCAGCCGCGCTCCTGGATGACCGCGTCGATATTGATGTTGTGGCGGGCCAGGATGGCGGCCAGCGCGGCGATAATCCCGGACTCAGGATGGGGGCCAGCGCGGCGATAATCCCGGACTGATCCTCGACGACAAATCGCAGATAGTGGGCCGCGGCCCCCTGCGGCGTTCCCAATCCGCAATCGGCAATCCGCAATCCACAATCCTCGGCCTGGTAGCCCAGCGGTGGAACGCGCAGGCGGGCCCCGGAGCGCAGGTCGCGGGCCGCCCGGATCAGGTCGGCCACCACGGCGATGCCGGTGGCGTCGCCGCCGGCGCCCCGCCCGTAATACATGGTGTCGGCGCCGCGCCTCCCCTCCACCCACACCGCGTTGTATGCGCCGTCCACCTTGGCCAGCACGTGGTCGCGCGGGATCAGCAGCGGCCGCACCGACAGATCGACCGCGTTCGAGCCCACGCGCCGGGCGCTGGCGATCAAGCGAATCGTCGAACCCAGGCGGTTGGCATAGCGGAAGTCCAGCGAGCTGATGCGCGTGATTCCCGCGCAGGGGATGGCCGCCACTTCGATGCGCGCGCCGAAGGCCATGCGGGCCAGGATGGCCAGTTTGTAACGGGCGTCATACCCTTCGACATCGGCGCTGGGGTCGGCCTCCGCGTAGCCGCGCGCCTGTGCTTCGGCCAGCACGTCGGCCAAGTC
Source organism: Acidobacteriota bacterium (assembly GCA_026394175.1). Taxonomy (GTDB): domain Bacteria; phylum Acidobacteriota; class Terriglobia; order JAJPHL01; family JAPKYU01; genus JAPKYU01. Next base: position 3,394 of record JAPKYU010000123.1, read on the forward strand.
CCGCCCGGTTTTTTCCATGGTGGTGAGAATGAAGTTGCAGGTGCCGTTGAGGATGCCGAAGACAGAGAGGATGCGGTCGCCGGCCAGGCCTTCCCGAATGGCCGCCAGCACGGGAATGCCGCCGGCCACAGCCGCCTCGAACTCCAGTCCCACGCCCTTGCGGCGGGCCAGCGCCTCCAGCTCGGCGCCCGCTTCGGCGATGAGGTTCTTGTTGGCGGTGACCACCGGCTTGCCAGCTTCCAGGGCCGCCGTGACGATCTCGCGCGCCACGCCGGTGCAGCCGACCAGCTCGGCGACGATCTCGACCTGCGGCGCCGCCACCACCTCCCGCCAATCCTCGGTTCGCGTGACGCCCGCCGGCAGCCAGCTCGTGTCCAGGCTGTGGATGTCCAGGCCGCAGACCGCCGCTATGCCCAGTTCAAAACCCGCCCGGGCGCGGATATCTTCGCGGTGCTCCACCAGCGCGCGCGCTGTTCCCTGACCAACATTTCCAAAACCGACGATTCCAACTCTCACCATGAGGCTACCCTCCGAATCAAGAAGACCTTAGCCGCAGATTGCGCAGATTGCACAGATTCTCTTATCTGTGTAATCTGCGCAATCTGCGGCTACCCTGCCGTGCCTGTCGCGTGTTCGAGCAGCGCTTTGTGGACGGCGCGGACGGCGGCAGCCAATGCCGATTCCTCGACGGCCACCGAGATGTTGGTTTCCGTGGCGCCTTGGGCGATGGCGATCACGTTGACGCGGGCGGCCCAGAGCGCGCCGAACAGCTTGCCGGCGATGCCCACGGCGCCGCGCATGCCGCTGCCGATCAGCGCCAGGATGGCCACGCCGTCCTGCAGGCTGAGCGGCCGGATGTAGCCGTGCGCCAGCTCCACCGCGAACGATTCTTGCAGGCGGCGCAGGACCCGCTCCGCATCGCCGGCCTGCACCGCGAAACAGAAGCTTTCTTCGCAGGAGGCCTGCGACAGCATCAACAGATCGATGCCCTCATGATCCAGCGCCGAGAAGGCGCGGCTCATGATGCGCATGGCGCTCAACTGGCCGGTGCTTTCCACGGTGATCAGCACCGCCTTCTTCAGCGCCGTCACCGCGCGGGCCCCGCTGCCGCCTCCGTCCAGCCCGTGGGTGCCGCGGGGAGCAATGACCGTGCCCGGCGCTTCCGGCCGGAAACTGGATTTCGTCCAGACCGGGATTCCGCGCTCGGCCAGCGGGGCCAGCGTTTTGGGATGCAGCACCTTCGCGCCGTAATAGGACAGCTCGGCCGCTTCCTGGTAGGTCACCGCCGGCAGCACCCGGGCGTTTGGGATGAGGTTGGGGATCTGCGGTTCGGCTTCGCCGAAGTTCGCATCCGTGACCACCAGCCGGGTGGCATCCAGAGCGCGGGCGGGCGTCCCGGCCTGGTTGAGCGTGGCGGCCAGCAGCAGCGCGCTCAGCCTCTCGCCCACCCCAAGAACGGCGTCCATGGTGCGCGCCGGGCAGTGTCCGAGCCGCGCGATTCCCTCGCACGTCTTCTCCAGTTCGGCCAGGATGGCCGCCGCCGCGCCGGCATATTCCTGGCGTTGTCCGGGCCCAAGCAGCGCCTCGGCGGCCTGAAAGTGCCTGGCGCGCAAGGCCACCAGCGTTTCTTCCAGTCCCGCGGCTTCGCCGTCCGCCGCCAGGCGGGCAATCTTGACCAGTTGGTCGGTCACCTTGGACATGGCCGACACGACCGTCACCGTCGGCTGCTGCCGCGTCTGCTCCGCCACAATGGCGGCCGTGGCCCGGATTCGCTCGGCGTCGCCCACCGAGGTGCCTCCGAATTTCATTACGCGCAAGTTGCGCATGACCCACCCTTCAGCCGCAGATTTCGCGGATTACACGGATTTCCTAATCGGTGAAATCTGCGCAATCTGCGGCTAAAAACGAAAAAAGCCACTGTCCATCTGCTGGACAATGGCCTGATTTGGAAACCCGTTGTCGAGCGCGCTCAGGCCACTATCCACACCCGCCTGTGCGGGTCGTGGTTGTTGTGGCTGTCGAGCGCATCAACATCGCCGTTATCCTACCATGAAATCCGCAATCCGCAATCCGCAATTAGACGCCCCAGGCGTAGTCTTGCGTGGGACCGGGTTTCGCCTGCGGTTGCTTGTCGGCCTGGCGAACCAGCCAGAGCTGATAGGCGTCGGCCAGGGCCTGCCAACTGGCCTCGATGATGTTCTCCGAAACGCCGACGGTGACGAACGTGTCCTCGCCGTCACTGGACTCGACCAGCACCCGCACGCGGGAGGCCGTGCCCTCGGCGGCGCCCAGCACCCGCACCTTGTAGTCGATCAGGTGAACAGCCTTGATGCCCGGGAACAAGGCCGACAGCGATTGGCACAGGCAGTCGTCCAGGGCGTGCACCGGGCCGGAATGCTCGGCCACCGAGTGGTAGATTCGGCCGCCGGCTTCAATGGAGAGGAAGGCGTGGGAGGTGGGCGGCGCTCCCAGGCGCTTCTCGATCATGACCCGGAATTCGCTGAGGCGGAAGAAATCGCTGGGGGCGCCGTTGGCCTGGCGGGCCAGCAACTCGAGGGTGCCCTCGGCCGCTTCCAGGTCGTAGCCCATCGATTCCAGCTCCTTCACCTGGCGGACCAGGTCGCGGGCGCCGCTCACGTCCAGCTTGTCGTCCAGGCCCAGGTCCTTCAGCCGGTAGAGCAGGTTGCCCTTCCCGGACAGCTCGCTGACCAGCACCCGGCGGCGGTTGCCGACCAGGGCCGGATCCATGTGTTCGTAGGTGGTGCTGTCCTTCATGAGCGCGCTGACGTGCACGCCGGCCTTGTGCGCGAAGGCGCTGCGGCCCACGAACGGCATCTCCTCGCGCAGCGGAAGGTTGGCCAGCTCAGCCACGTAGCGCGCCACGTGAGGCAGCAGGCATAGCCGCTCCGGCCCCAGCACCCGCTTCTTCAGCTTCACTTCCAGCACGGGGATGAGCGAGCAGAGGTTGGCGTTGCCGCAGCGCTCGCCGTAGCCGTTGATGGTCCCCTGCACGTGCGTGGCGCCGGCCAGCACCGCGGCAATGGAATTGGCCACGCCCAGGTCGCAGTCGTTGTGGGTATGGATGCCCAGGCGGCCGCGCACCCGCTGTCGCGCCGCCGCGGTCGCTTCGGAGATGAAGCCCGGCAGGCTGCCGCCGTTGGTGTCACACAGCACGATGGCGTCGGCGCCCGCCCCCTGCGCCGCTTCCAGCGTTGCCAGCGCGTACTCCGGGTCGGCGGCGTAGCCGTCGAAGAAATGCTCGGCATCGTAAATCACTTCCTTGCCGTGCGCCTTCAAGTAGGCCACCGTTTCGGCGATGATCTGCAGGTTCTGCTGGCGCGTGATGCGCAGGGCCCGCTCCACGTGCAGCGCCCAGCTCTTGCCGAAGACCGTGACCGTGGGCGTGCCGGCCTCCAGCAGCGCCTGCACGTTAGGGTCGGTCTCCACCGGGTTCTTTGGATGGCGGGTGGCGCCGAAGGCGACCAGCCGCGCGTGCGTCAACTTCAGCTCGTTCGAGCGGGCGAAGAATTCCACGTCCTTGGGGTTGGACCCCGGCCAGCCGCCCTCGATGTAATCCACGCCCAGTTCGTCCAGCCGCCGGGCGACCATCAGTTTGTCGTCGGCCGAGAAGGAAACACCTTCGCCCTGCGTTCCGTCGCGGAGCGTGGTGTCGTAGATCTCGACCGGGGGATGCTGCTCCTCTGACATTCCGAAATCCTTACTCTTAACTCCTCACTCTTCACTGCTGTTTAGCGGCCGCGCTCTTGGCGAGGTAGGTCATCATTTCGCGCAGCTTCCTGCCCACCAGCTCGATGGGCTCGCGCGCCGCCTCCTCGCGGTAGCGGTTCATGTTCGGCCGCCCGTTCTTGTTCTCCTCGATCCATTCCCGGGCGAAGGCGCCGGACTGAATGTCGGCCAAAATCTGCTTCATCGTGGCGCGGACGTGCTGGTCGATGACTTTCGGCCCGCGCGTGTAATCGCCGTACTCGGCCGTGTCGCTGACCGAGTAGCGCATGTAGGCCAGGCCGCCCTGCTGGATCAGGTCGGTGATCAGCTTCAGCTCGTGGAGGCACTCGAAGTAAGCGATCTCCGGCTGGTAGCCGGCCGCGACCAGGGTTTCAAAGCCGGCCTTGACCAGCTCGGAAACACCGCCGCAGAGCACGGTCTGCTCGCCGAACAAATCGCTTTCCGTCTCCTCCTTGAAGGTCGTCTCGATGACGCCGGCGCGGGTGGCGCCGAGGGCGTCGGCGTAGGCCAGCGCCGTCTGGCGGGCGGTCCCGCTGGCATCCTGGTGGACGGCCAGCAGCGCCGGTACGCCCACGCCTTCCACGTAGACTTCGCGGACACGGTGCCCGGGGCCCTTGGGCGCCACCATGGCCACGTCGATGTCGGGCGGCGGCACCACCTGCCCGAAATGGATATTGAACCCGTGGGCGAACATCAGCAGCTTGCCCTTCCCTAGGTGCGGCTGTATCTCCGCATAGACGGCCGGATGCTTATCGTCGGGGACCAGCATGGTAATGATGTCGGCGCGCGCGGCGGCCTCCGCCGCTGCGCTCAACACCTCCAGCCTTTCCCGGCGGGCCCGTTCCGCCGCGTCGCTCGCCGTTTCGGCGACCACCACCTTCACGCCCGAATCGCGCAGGTTCAGGGCGTGCGCATGTCCCTGGCTGCCATAGCCCAGGATGGCAACCGTCTTGTTGTCGATATAAGAGCGATCCACGTCACTGCGGTAATAGATTCTCGCCATCTCATCTCCTCACGGAATTAAGAGTTAAGAGTTAGGACGCTCGGGGCAACTCTTAACTCTTAACTTTTAACTCCTAACTCATCTATTATTTCCCGACGCCCACCATGGCCATGCGCCCGCTGCCGTTGCGGGGCAGCGAAGCGGCGCCGCGGGGCAGGGCCACCGTGCCGGTTCGCGCCATCTCCACGCGCCCGTAGTGCTCGAGCACGCGCAACAAGGCTTCCAGTTTGTCGCCGTCGCCGGTCACTTCCAGCGTGATGCTGCCCGGCGCGGCATCCACCACCTTGGCCCGGAATATCTCCGCCTCCTGGAGAAGCCGCGACCGCATTTCATGCGGCACGTGGACCTTAATGAGCGCCAGCTCGCGCTGCACGGCCGGCGTGTCGGTCAAATCCAGCACCTGGACGACATTAATCTGCTTGTGCAGTTGCTTGAGCACCTGCTCGCGGGTCTCCTCGGCCACATCGACGACCATGGTGATGCGCGAGAATTTGGGGTCCATAGTCTTGGCCACCGTGAGGCTTTCGATATTGAACCCGCGGGCGCTGAACAGGCCGGAAATACGGGCCAGCACGCCCGACTTGTTTTCCACCAGCACCGATAAGGTCTGCGGCATAAGAACCCCTGGCTGTAGGCCGTAGGCTGTGGGCTGCAAGGCTCCAGCCTTGAGCGGGCGGCACCGCCAAACAGCCTACAGCCTACGGTCTACAGCCTCTCCTCAGCTCATTTCCCCGGCGCCGCTGTCGCCGACGGCGACCGGCGCCGGCGCGGCCAGCGAAGCGCGCGCCGCCTGCTCGTCCAGGAAGATGTCCTGCAACGCGCCCCCGGCCGGGACCATGGGGAACACGTTTTCTTCGCGCGAGACGCGCACGTCGGTCAGCACCGGGCCGGGATCGTTCAGCGCCGACTCCACCGCCTCGCGCAGCTCGGCTGGGTCGCTGACCACCTGCCCGCGCAGTCCAAAGGCTTCGCCGAGCTTGCGCGCGTCCGGGAATATCGGGAACTCGACGGCCGAGTAGCGGCCGTGGCAGAACAGGTCCTGCCACTGCCGCACCATGCCGAGAAAGCCGTTGTTGGAGATAAAAATCTTGATGGGCAGGCCGTAGGCCACAATGGTAGCCAGTTCCGGCAGGCTCATCTGAAAGCCGCCGTCGCCCACCACCGCCACCACGCGCTGATCGGGGCACGCGAACTGAGCGCCGATGGCCGCGGGCACGCCGTAGCCCATCGAGCCCAGCCCGCCGGAGGTCAGCCAGGTGCGCGGATGGCGCCGCTTGATCCACTGCGCGCTCCACATCTGGTGCTGGCCCACGTCGGTGGTGACGATGGCTTCGCCGTCGATGGCCCGGGAGATTTCCTGGAAGAGGCGCTGGGGCATGATGCGGTCGTTCCGGTCCTCGTAAGCGAACGGATGTTCGCGCTGCCAGCCCCGTACCGTCTCCAGCCAGGCGCGGCGCGAAGCGGCGTTCTTTAGGCCGCCGGCCGGCGCCTCGCGCGTCTCGGCGATGCGCCGGTTCAGCTTCTCCAGCACCCGGCCCACGTCGCCCACGATGGGCACATCGGCCCGCACGTTCTTGCCGATCTCGGCGGGGGCGCTGTCGATATGGATGATCCGGGCGTGGCGGGCGAAGGCCTCCAGCTTGCCGGTGACGCGGTCGTCGAAGCGCACCCCCACGGCGATCATCAGGTCGGTTTCCACCATGGCCCGGTTGGCCGAGTACGCTCCGTGCATGCCCAGCATGCCGTTGAACAGCGGGTGGTCGGCGGGCAGCGCACCCAGCCCCATCAGCGTCAGCCCCACCGGCACGTCCAGCAACTCGGCCAGTTGCCGCAGCAGCGGCGCGGCGTTGGCCGAGATCACCCCGCCGCCCGCGTAGATGACCGGCCGGCACGACTCCCAGATGGTTTGCACCGCCTTCTTGATCTGGCCGTCGTGGCCTTCCGTCGTCGGCCTGTAGCCCGGCAGGCTGACCGTCTCGGGATACTCGAATTCCGCCTCGCCGGTAAGGATGTTCTTCGGCAGGTCCACCAGCACCGGGCCCGGCCGGCCGGTTCGCGCGATGTAGAACGCCTCGCGAATCACCTGTGGCAGCTCTTTCAGGTCCTTGACCAGGTAGTTGTGCTTGGTGCAGGAGCGGGTGATGCCGACCGTGTCCGCCTCCTGGAAGGCGTCGTTGCCGATCAGGTTGGTGGAAACCTGCCCGGTCAGCGCCACCACCGGGATGGAATCCATCATGGCGTTCGTCAAACCGGTGACCAGGTTGGTGGCGCCGGGGCCGGAGGTGGCCATGCAGACGCCGACTCGCCCGCTGGCGCGGGCAAATCCGTCGGCCGCAAAGCAGGCATTCTCCTCATGACGGACCAGGATGTGCCGAACCTCGGGATGATCCACGAGCTTGTCGTAGAAGGGTATTACGACGCCGCCGGGGATTCCGAACATGATCCCCGCGCCCTCGCGCCGCAAGCACTCCAGTAGGATTTCCGACCCGTTCATAGTCACCGATTCCCCGGCCGAAAAAACGTGCCGCCGCCCGTTCCTTGCGGGCAGGCGGCGGCGACACTCCCATTAGCGCAGGGGAAACTCCAGGCTAGACCGTACGACCGCTTATGTCAATGACCTTTTGCATAAATTCTATTTATGCGGCTTAAAGTCCTGAGAATAGCTGAAGCCGTCGCCGGTCAAGGAAATAGCGCTCTGGCGCAGGCTGCGGAGCCAAGAGCCGAAATCTGTGGCAAACTAGAGCGTGGCGGCAGTATGGATCTTGATACGAGAACACCGTCTGGCGAAGACCCGGTGGTCGGCGAAATCACCCGTCGCCTGATTGAGGTCTACCACCCCGAGAGGGTCTACTTGTTCGGCTCCGCAGCGCGGGGCGATGCTGGGGCGGACAGTGACTATGACCTGTTGCTGGTGGTGCCCGACGAGACTCCGGCAGAATTCAGGCGCAGCGGACCTGGCTACCGCGCCATCTGGCGATTGGGTGTGGCCGCCGACGTTCTGGTTTATCGGAGATCGGTCTTTGACCGGCAGTTGGGCCTCAGGGCCTCACTGCCTTCGTCGGTTGTTCGCGAGGGCAGACTGCTCTATGCCGCTTGAGAACGAGCGCATCGCCTACACCAGACAGTGGCTGGAGAAAGTGCGTAAGGACCTCCGTAGCGCCGAACTGGTTCTGTCGGCGTTGCCGCCGGAGACCGAAGATGCGCTCTTTCACTGCCAACAGGCGGTTGAAAAGGCGTTGAAAGCCTTTCTCGTGTGGCACGATCGGCCGTTCCGCAAAGTGCACAACATCGGCGAACTCGGAAAGCAGTGCGTGGAGATCGATCCCGGACTGGAACCACTGCTTGACCGCGCGGCTTCGCTGACCGAGTATGCCTGGGCATTCCGCTACCCGGGCGACCGCCCCGAGCCGGATCTCGACGAAGCGGAGCAGTCTCTTGTGCTGGCGCGCGAACTCGTCAAAGCCATTCTCGCCGGCCTGCCGGCGGAAGCGCGTCTCTGATGCGCTGCGCGCCTGCTCGCAGGACGGAGGGGATCGGTCCCCGGACGGTGTCAGGTATGCACTTCCGTCGAACCGGCTCCGAGAACTGAGCCGGCCTTCGAACGACTCTTATTCCCCCTCCTTCTTGGAGGCCTTCGCACGAATCTGGGCAAGTATCTCGTCCAGTCTGGCAATGTCAACTCCCCGCTTGGCTAGTGAGGCTCGCGCTTTTTCGCCAGCGGTTCTCGCCTTGGTGGTCTGTTTCTGAGTCTCCGACTCTGCTTCCCGTCTCCCTCGTTTACACTCGGGACAGTGAGGTTTTTTCAGTAGCGTTGCCTGGCTCATAGTGAACAGCCCACCGCAGCGCCAGCAAATTGACGGGCGGCCGATGACAAGCTCCTTTATAGGAATGAAATGCGGGCAATTCGGGAGCATGCACTTGTACACGGTATAGCCGGACGGCTTGTATTTGATTTGCTGGTACTTGTGGATGTGCTTGCCCAGCCCCGTCTTCCCACGTGAGACACGCGACCTCCCGACACCAGCACGCGCGGCCGCTTGGCGGTCGCTTGCTCCGGCTTCCAACTCAGCGCGCGGGTTTTCAACCCCGCCGATGCGCCGGAGCGCAGTCTTACGGTGTTTCCGCTTCAGCGACGGATATTTGTGTACGGCGTCAGCGAGCTTCAAGTCTTCTGACAGAGCGCCCAAGGGACGCCCAAGTTCTTCTGCCGTATCTCTGAGCGACCAACCGGTCTTGCCTCCGCCCCCAGATCTTCCGCCCCCATGCTGGCGTTGACGAAGATCGTGGAATTCCTTCTCTAGTTTGGCTCGCTCGTACCAGGGCAAACCAGGCCGGAGAAGACTTCCCCGGATACGAATTTCGGTGGCACGATCCAGGTTGCCTTCCCTTGCTTCTGCAGTCTGGGTGGGACCGGGTTTCGCCTCAGTTGAGATTGGAGTGTCGTCCTCCATCCTATGAACCGCTGTTGCCTCGGCCCCTGGTGGAGGCGCCTCAGCTGGCTGAGGCGACCCAACAGTCGGTATCGTTTCAGCAGTCGCTTCGCTCGGTACGGGTGGAGCCACTTCGGCTGAGCCAGCCTAGTGTGCTGAGTCATAAATGCGTTTACAAAGTCGCTGTACCTTGCCGAGGATCAGATCTGCGTCTGCTGTCCAGATGAAAGGCCTCGGCTCTCTGTCGTTTTGCTCCAAGTACTCGCGGATCGCTTTTTCCAGGCTCC
>JAPKYU010000009.1 GCA_026394175.1 Acidobacteriota bacterium
ACCCCAAACAAGTACTCCAGTAAAACAGCATCCATCGGCCAAGTGGCCACAGCCGCGTTCTTGTCCGTGGTGATGGAAATGGCATCCAGGGCGCGGGCGAAATCGGCGGCGCCCTTGGCGGCGGCCGGCTGGCGGCCGGCCAGCAGCCGCACCAGGGCGCGCAAACCGGCCAGCGAATCGGCGGCATGCCGGGCTTCCGCCTGGCTGCCATACAGGGCCAGGAGGCGCAACTCCGCCCGCTGGTTGTCAAGGCGCACGCTGATCAGCGCCAGGCGGCCACCGCGCAGCAAGTCGGAGGTGAAGCTGGTATCGGAGCCGGGAGAGATAGGCAGGCGCAGGCTGGCGCCCCGCTCCAGGTCGGCGCCCAGCCAGATCTGGCTTCCGGCCGGTATGTGCTCGAAGGCGCCCAGGTCCTTGAACCGGCGGGCCAGCGAATCGCCGCCGCGGGTGCCGAGTTGCACCATTGTCCGGATGCGGTCCGGCGCCGGGGCATTGGAAAACAGCAGCCGCCGGCCGTCCAGGAAAGCGAGGCGAAACAGCCGGCCCGAGGGGCCGTGAAAGGTGTCGATAGCGCAGCCCTGGTACGATTCTGACAGTTTGCGGCGGGCTGCCATGTATGTGTCCAGCCTGGCGTGGTCGAAGCCGGCGTCGATGACGGCATCGGTGACCCGGGCATCCTCGGCGCCGGAGACGCCGATGGCGACCCAGCGCGTGTCGCGCTCGAAGTCGAAGCCGGTGGCGCGGACGAATTCCGCGTAATCCGTCTCCCAGCCGCCCGGCGCCCAGGCGCGCGCCAAGTGGAGCGCCAGCGGATTCGACCGGAGCGCCGCCAGGTCGGCGTGAACCGCGAACAGGCAACCGGCCGGAAGGCACTCCAAGCCCGCATCGGGGTGGGTTTCGCGGCGGCCATGCAGCCGCGGCCACAGCAGCAAGGCGACCGCGGCCACTACCGCGGCCGCCGCAATCACCGCCCAGGCGTAACGTTTCTGGATCCTCAAATTGCCGCCTTTCTTTCCTGTTGCTTTTCTGACCCGCCGGGGTACAATAGTATCGGAACCCGTTGCACCAGGCTAGCCTGCCTGGGAGGGTTCAGTGTCCGCGTCGGAACCGAGTGCTTCTTTGCGATTTCGTGTCCAAGGTGGTATGATTTTGTAATTGTCTGGGCTGGCGTAGCTCAGCTGGTAGAGCATCTGATTTGTAATCAGAGGGTCGGGGGTTCGAATCCCTTCGCCAGCTCTGCATGTCCGGCCGCGGCCCACACCCGCGAAACCCCGAGCGGCAGCAGACGCGCGAGGAACGGCCACCGAGGCGGCGAGGCCAGGAGAACCAGCGGCGGGAGTAACTCAGTGGTAGAGTCACAGCCTTCCAAGCTGTTGGTCGCGGGTTCGATCCCCGTCTCCCGCTCCACGACAACGCGGAGTGCGGAACGCGGAGTGCGGAATGGGTATCACTCCCCATTCCGGACTCCACACTCGGCATTCGGAATGGGCCGATGTAGCTCAGTTGGTAGAGCGCGTCCTTGGTAAGGACGAGGTCACCGGTTCGATCCCGGTCATCGGCTCCAGCAGTGCAGTGGGGAGTGACAAGTGACGAGTGGCAAGCGCGGAAGAGCGGTTGTTTCCTCGTCACTCGTCGCTTTTCACTGGAGTTTTCGGACAGGTGGCCGAGCGGTTAATGGCAGCAGACTGTAAATCTGCCGCCCCTTGCGGGCTACGGAGGTTCGAATCCTCCCCTGTCCACCAGGCAGACACGGCGGATTTCAGATTGCGAGTTGCGGATGAAGACCTCGCGGACAACCCGCAACCCGCAATCCACGATCCGCAATCGGGAAGCGCCTTCCTGAGGCAACCGAGGAGATTGAGCGATGGCGAAAGAGAAATTTGACCGTTCCAAGCCGCACGTGAACGTGGGGACCATCGGACACATCGACCACGGC
>JAPKYU010000245.1 GCA_026394175.1 Acidobacteriota bacterium
CCTCCAAAGCACAACTCTCTTTCCAGGCCATGGGCGATTCTGTCCTGCCTCGCCTCTGCCTGCTGTCGTTCTGTTGTGCTTGGTCTCATTAAGGTAACTTTGTCCGAATATGTAAACCATGTGCCCGGTCCATTGTGTAAACGATGTGCCCGGTCCGTACCAGACCGTACCGGCTGCCGACCTTTTGCGCCCCTGCCGGCACTGGAATGTGTTTGCTCCGTCTTCCCACGGCTTGCGCCATGGGCTTTAGTCTTCCGCCCCTCGCGGGGATCCGGCCGCAGACCCGTCGCGAATAGCAAGTGACATTGACCCTATGTGGTCGCCCCTACGTCTCCGGCGCGGCCAGGCGCTCAGGGCTGGCCCGTTCGGCCATCGGCCAAAGCGCGCCGCGGGACGCGCGCTATGCCGCATACCGGATGATCTCCAGCTCAGCCGCGCCGTCAACGGTGGTGAGAATTTTGTCCACTCGACTGAGCACTGCATCCTCAATCAGGTATTGAGCGCAATTCTCGCATTGAAGTGCCGGAAGGCTTTTGAGAATCACGATCGTCTGCTCGGAAGTCTTGAACGGCAGATCACTCTTGGTCGGCCGCATCCGCGCTCCACAAACAGTACATTTCATCGCCTTGCCCTCCTCGTCTTCAAGTCGTCTTCCCACTCGTTTTCGCAGCCGGTAACTGGCCAACGGCGGCAACTGCTCACAGCCTAACGGGTTCTTCTCCATTCGACAATTGCTTCCGCGCCCTTTGGGTCAAGACCAAGAATCCGTGTTACACGCAATCGCGCGACTGCAGGCGCGGTTCCGCGACCTTCGGTCGAACGGCCGGGCGAAAACGGTTGCCGCCGGCGGGCGCCAGCACTCGTGCTGCCGCTTGCCGGTGAGCACGGGGGCAATCAAGCTGTGGCGGATCGCTTCGCCCGACGAAGGCGCTATTTCACGAGTATGTAGGCGTACTCATCGACGAGTTTAACCAAGGAACGGGGAGAATCCCCGGAACAGCCCGCGTCGATAATGGTCCTCATTGCCGACTCGCGATCAACTCCGCTCGCCGCGGCATGCTCGTTTACGAGACTGTCGCAAATCCCCTTTATTTGCGCGATGAACCGCAGGTAGCAGCCAGCGGCAGACCGCGCATCCGGCCACGCGCAGCCGGACTCCCTCGCGATTCGCGTATCCCACATGGGGAAAAAGCGGGGTGCGAGAAAATGAAGCGTCTGGGATTGCAGGCTGTAACCATGTGGGTTACACTAGCCGCGATGGCGATTGCGGGTTTCCGACACAAGGGGCTGGAACGGTACTTCGCTACCGGCCGCCTCACGGGAATCCAGGGGAAGCACGCCGACCGGTTGCGGCTCATCCTCGGTCGTTTGAACGTGGCAGAGCGCCCCGGCGATATGAACCTGCCGGGCTTGGACCTGCACCAGCTCCGAGGCAGCCGCAAGGGTACCTGGGCCGTCAAAGTGAGCGGCAACTGGCGCGTCACGTTCGTGTTTTCTGGCAAGGACGTCGAAGGCGTGAACTACGAGGACTACCACTGAGGGGGAACCTATGAAGATGCACAACCCGCCGCACCCGGGTGAGGTGCTGAAGAAGCTGTGCCTGGAGCCGCTGGGGTTGACCGTCAGCGAGACCGCCCGAGCGCTGGGCGTGAGCCGCAAGACGCTTTCCGGCATTCTCAACGGGCGGGCGGGCATCAGCCCCGAAATGGCGGTGCGTCTATCGCTCGCTTTTGGCACAACCGCCGAGAGCTGGCTCGATCAACAGGTTCAATATGACCTCTGGCATGCCGAACGGAAAGGCAAGCGCTTCCGGGTTGAGAGGCTTTCCGCCGCCTGACGACCTACGTCTCCAGCCTGCCGGGATTGGACTTGTGGGAGTGTCAGCAATCCGCTTTGGGAGCCGCCGGGACATCCGACTGTAGTGCAGCCTGGTGACCCGCCTGCCTTGCCCGCCCCTACATTTCCGGCGCGGCTTGCCCGTGTGGCAAACGGCGCCACTGCGGCGGCGGCTGGCGCGCAGGCCCGGAATCGCGCCGCAACCTCAGCCGCCGGCCCAGGAGAGCAGCAACTGCGCCAGGATGATCTTGGCGATCATGGCAATCGGGAAGACGCCGGCGTAGGCCACGTTGGGCGCCTCCGACTTGCTAACGTTGTTGGCAAACGCCAGGCAGGCAGGTTGAGTCTGGACTCCCGATATCATTCCCATGAGCGAGTCGAAGGGAATCCGCAGGAACCTGTAACCCACGATCAGCATGGTCAGGGTCACCGCCATGGTGATGGCGGCGCCGGCCACTAGCATCTGCACGCCGTTGGCGCGAATGGTCTGCGCGAAGGCAAAACCTGCGTTGGCGCCCACCCCGGCAAGAAACAACAGCAGGCCAATTTGCCGCAGGGTAAGGTTGGCACTGAGGGGGATGACCCAGCAGATGCGTCCCGACCGTTCCAGTTTGCCGAGCACCAGCGCGACCAGCAGCGGGCCCCCGGCCAACCCCAGGCGGACCGTGCCGCCGCCGGGCACCGGGATAGCCAGCAACCCCACCAACGCTCCCAGCACCACGCCGATGGCTACCGAGCCGAAGTCGGTTTCCGCGGTGCCTCGAATCGAGTCGCCGAAAAAGCGGGCCACGGCGGAGAAACCCTCCCGCCGCCCCAGGACCCGTACCCGGTCGCCAAACTCCAGGCGCGTGTCCGGCGTGGGGACGATGTCCACGTCGCCGCGCCGCAGCCGCGTGATGGTGGCCGAGAGCCGGTTGGGCAGGTCCAGATCGGCGATGCGCTTGCCGACCGCCTCCCGGCTGGAGACGAAGACACGGCGGTAATCCAACTCCGAGCGGTCGGCTTCGATGTGCTCTTCGATGGGCTGGCCAAAAATGTGTTGCGCTCTGCTGAGCGCATCTTCGTCGCCCACCACCACCACGATGTCACCGCTGGCCAGCTTCGTTTCCGGGGTCACGATCTCGGTTCTCCCCTGGTGCCGGATGCGGCTGATGACGAACCCGGCGCCGGTGTGAAGCCGCAAGATGTCGCCGGCCGTCGCTCCGATCACCCCGGGGTTGGTTACCGCGAAGTCGCGCACCAGGATCTCCCGGGCCTCTTCGGGAGTCTGCATCCTGGGACGGCTCAGCCTGCGAGTCAGTTCGAAGCACAGCAGGACCCCGATCACGCCGATGGGATAAGCGATGCTATAGGCCACCACCGGCTGATCGGCCAGCCACTGGATGCGCTCAGGCGGCAGGCCCTGTTGGCGGGCGCGGTCCCGCACCCTTTCCCGCGCCGCCCCCAGCGCGGGGGTGTTGGTCAGCGCCCCGGTGAATAGCCCGGCGGCCCGCTCCGCCGGAAGGCGCAGCAGGTGCGCAAACGACAGCGTCAAGACCGCCCCGAGAAGCACCGCTCCCACCGCCAGCAGGCCGTTGCGAAAGCCCTGCTTGCGGAAGGAGGCGAAAAACGCCGGCCCCGACTGAATGCCGATGGTGTAAACGAAGATGATCAGGCCCAGGTTGGGAACTATATCCGGCAGGGCGATCGCAGGACTCAACGAGCCCACCGCCAGCCCCGCGAACAGCACGGCAGCTACGCCAAAGCGAAAGCCGAAGAAACTGATCTGCCCCGCCACGTACCCCAGGCCGATCACCACGAACAAGGTGAGGATCGGGATCCCAGTCAGCGTGGCGACGAGCCACTGGTGCATAGCCCTCCACTCCCCCCTTCGAATGCGGAGTGTGGCATGCGGAATGCGGAGTGAAGAGAATTCCGCACTCGCATTCCGCACTCCGCATGGCCTCAGGTACGCAGGCCGGCGGCGCGCACCTCGGCCGGGGCCGTGTCAAACTGGGCGAAGTTCCGCGTAAACCGCTCGGCCAGTTCCCGCGCCTTGGCGTCATAGGCCGCGGGGTCCGGCCACTGGCCGCGCGGCTTCAGAACCTCGGCGGGAACGTCCGGGCACTCGGTGGGAACCAGCACGTTGAAGATGGGGTCGGGCTCGCACTTCACCGCGGCCAGTTGGCCGCTCAGCGCCGCCCGCACCATGGCGCGCGTGTAGGCGATGCTGATGCGCCGCCCCACGCCATAGGGACCGCCGGTCCAGCCGGTGTTCAGCAACCAGCAGTCGGCCTGGTGCTGGCTCATCTTCTCCCCCAGCAGCTCGGCGTAGACCGAAGGGTTCAGAGTCATGAAGGGCGCGCCAAAACAGGTGCTGAAGGTGGCCTGGGGTTCCTTGCCCATGCCGCGTTCCGTGCCCGCCACCTTGGCGGTGTAGCCGGAGAGGAAGTGGTACATGGCTTGGGCCGCCGTCAGCTTGCTGATGGGGGGCAGCACCCCGAAGGCGTCGCAGGTCAGCATGATGATGTTCTTGGGATGGCCGCCCATCCCGTCCCGCACGCAATTGTCGATGTGGGTGAGCGGGTAGGCGGCGCGAGTGTTCTCGGTGAGGGAATCGTCGTCGAGGTTGACCACCCGCTTCTCGGCGTCCACCACCACGTTCTCCAGCAGGGTGCCGAAGCGGCGCGTGCACTCGTAAATCTGCGGCTCAGCCTGGGGCGACAGCCGGATCACCTTGGCGTAACACCCGCCCTCGAAGTTGAAGACTCCGCGGTCGCTCCAGCCGTGT
The DNA here is from genome assembly GCA_026394175.1 of Acidobacteriota bacterium. Taxonomy (GTDB): domain Bacteria; phylum Acidobacteriota; class Terriglobia; order JAJPHL01; family JAPKYU01; genus JAPKYU01. The sequence goes on from JAPKYU010000245.1 coordinate 4,607, forward strand.
TCATCGTCGCCGATCAGCCCCCGCTGGGGGTCGGCCGACAGCGTGGTCTTGCCCGTGCCGGACAGGCCGAAGAAGATGGCCACGTCGCCGCCGGCGCCCACGTTGGCGGAGCAGTGCATCGACAAAACACGGGCCTGCGGCAGCAGAAAGTTCATCACCGAAAAGATGGCTTTCTTGATCTCTCCCGCGTAGGCCGTGCCGCCGATGAGCACCATCTTTTTCTCGAAGTTGAGAATGATGAAGGCCTCGGAGTTGGTCTCGTCCAACTCCGGCGCGGCCTGAAACCGCGGAACGTTCAGGACGGTGAATTCCGGCACGTGTTCGGCGGCCTTGGTTTTTTCCAGGCGCGCGAACATGGTCCGCGCGAACAGGCTGTGCCAGGCGGTTTCGGTGATCACCCGGATGGGGAGGCGGTAGGCCGGGTCAGCGCCCGCGTAGCAGTCCTGAACATACAGCTCCTTCATCTGCAGGTAGGCCAGCAGCCGCCGGTACAGACCCTCGAATTTGTCCCGGGCAAAGGGCTGGTTGGCCTTTCCCCACCATGTCTTGCCCTCGCTGCTGGGCTCGCGCACGATGAACTTGTCGTTCGGCGAACGCCCGGTGTGATGGCCGGTGGAGACCACAATCGGGCCCAGGTGCGAGACCAGGCCCTCCTGACGCCGCACCACATGCTCGTACAGGGCCGGTGTCGGCAGGTTCCAATGCACGGCGCTCAAGTTGCTGATGCCGTGGTGTTCGAGGCCGTACTGACTGTGCCGGACATCACCTTGCATAACACTCCCTCCCTCTCGCGCGCCCCAAAACCGGTGCGCAGCCAATTCTTACTCCAGGATTGCACGTTATACTTTACGCCGGAGGCCGGTGGAGTCACAAGTATTCCCGGCCGCCGGCGCCATGCCGGAATCTATCTCAAATGCTGTGATGTTCGTAGCAAGTCAAGATGTCCGGTTTTAGTAGCACACGATCTGTCCGGTTTTGGGTTTTTGGTGTTTGGTTTCAAGAGAGAAAACCAGTAGTAGTAGGGGCTGTGGGAAAGTGGGAATCCCGCGTGGTGTGCGGGATTTCCAAGCGCTGTGGGAACGGTGGAAAAGTCCTGGGTTTGGACTTTTCCACGGTTTCCATCA
>JAPKYU010000105.1 GCA_026394175.1 Acidobacteriota bacterium
GGAGCGGGACTGCCACGACTTGCTGGCCGGTTTTTGCCGCCAGGACTACCCGCTGTACGAGGTGCTGTTCGGCGTAGCGGATCCCGAAGACCCGGTCGTCCCCGTCGTGCGGCGGCTCCAGGCCGAGTTCCCGAACCTCTCCATCCGCCTGCTGATCGCCGACCGGCATTACGGCGCCAACAAGAAGGTTGACAGCCTGGACAAGATGCATCGCGAGATGCGGTACGAGTTCCTGGCGGTCAGCGACGGTGACATGCGCGTCGGCCCCGACTACCTGCGGCGCATCATGGCGCACTTCCGCGATCCCGACGTGGGCCTGGTTACCTGCTTCTATCGCGCCGAGCCGGGCGGCACGCTTCCCTCGGTCTTTGAAGCCATCGGAATTACCGGCGAATTCCACCCCAGCGCCATGGTGGCCAGGATGCTGGAAGGAGTGAAATTTGCGTTCGGCTCCACCATGGCCACGCGGAAATCGCTGCTGGAGGCCATCGGCGGCTTCCCCGTAATGGCGGATGCCAGCGACGATTATGAGCTGGGCAGGCGGGTGGCGGGGCTGGGCAAGCGGGTGGTCATCAGCTCCTACGTGGTCCATACGGTGCTGCCGGCCGATACCTGGCGCACCATGGTGCAGCGCCAGTTCCGCTGGACGTGCTGCACGCATGCCTCACGCTCCAGAGGCCACACCGGCCTGATTCTCACTTACGGATTTCCCTTCCTGCTGGGCGCTCTGGCGCTGGCGCCGCATTCCGGGGTGGTCTGGGGCTTCTTGTTCACCTGGCTGGCCTTGCGGCTGGGCGCCGCCTGGATCGCCAATCGCCTGGTGCTTCACGACCCGGTTCTGGACCGCTATCTTCTGCTGACGCCTCTGCGCGACCTGCTGACATTCGGCATGTGGACCGCCAGCTTTTTCTACCGCCGCGCGACGTGGCAAGGTGAGCAGATCCGCCTGGAAAACGGCAAAATGCGCGCGGTTCAGTAGGGAATGGGACGCAGATAAACGCAGATGCACGCAGATCCGAACTGATCTGCGTTCCTCTGTGTTCATCTGCGTCCCATCTCTGCCTCTCACGCGATTTTGGCCGCCAGGGTTTCGTAGCGCTCGTGAACGCCCGCGCCCTTCTCCCGCTCCACGCCTTCGTATTGCTCGCTCAGTTTCTGCATATCGGCCGATGACAGGAGGCTGCGCGCCATCTGGAACAGGACGTTGTTTTCCTTGAAGATGTGCTGGCGCAGCAGGTGGATGTAGGCCTCGGCGTTGTCGCGGACCGCCTCGACAGCCTCGGGCGAGCCGGCGCGCGCCTGCTCCAGGTTCTGCCGGATGGCCGCCAGGTAGCCGCGCCCCTCATCGTGCTCGTGGAGCATCATGCCCACCGGCCCGCCCTCTCGCGGCATGCCCCGCGAGGTCAGCATTGGGAACAGGCACTGCTCTTCTTTGTAGTGATGACATCCGTCCGCGAAATTCGACAAAAAAACGAGCGCCTCGCTGAAAAAGTCGGCCGGGAATGGCCCCTGAGCGCCGGCTTCCAACCGGGCTTCGATGGCGTCGAGCACGCGCTCAATCGAACGGTGTTCGTTCACCAGGACTTCAATGGGATCGCCGCCGTTGTGCATGTTTGCCCTCCATGTGCAGTTTGCCGGAGGCGGCGTTTCAGCGAAATGACTTTAGTCACAAGGGCAAGCTGTCAGCTATCAGTTGTCAGCTATCAGCTTTCAGCCTCTGGCGATAGCTGATGGCTGATAGCTGAAAGCTGACAGCTTCTACGGTCGGGCCACGCGGAGGGAGCGGAGGTCAATGCCGAGCTGCTGGCATTTCTTGTACAGGTGGCTGCGCTCCAGGCCCAGGGCGCGCGCCGTCTGCGCGATTTGGCAGGCGTGTTTTTCCAGCGCGTCCAGCACCACCTCGCGCTCGATTTCGTCCATCGTCTCTTTCAGCGGGCGACCGCGGAAGCCATGGCGGGAGCCGGGGCCGGCGGGCGCCGCCGCGCCGCCGCCCAGCAACTGGTCGATCAGCGCGCCGCTGATCTCTCCGCCGCGCGCCAGGATCAGGGCGCGCTCGACGGCGTTCTGCAACTCCCGCACGTTGCCGGGCCAACGGTACCGCGCCAGCCTGTCGAGCGCTTCCGGCGTGATCCGCGCCTGCTTCCAGTGATTCCGGGCCGCCACCTGGCGGGCGAAATGCTCCCCCAGCAAGGGCACGTCTTCGGGGCGCTCGCGCAACGGCGGCACGGCGATGGGGAACACATGAATGCGGTGAAACAGGTCCTCTCGGAAGTGGCCGGCGGCCATCAGCTTGTGCAGGTCTTTGTTGGTTGCCGCAATCACCCGCACGTTGGCGGTAATGACCTGGTTCGAGCCGATGCGCTCGAACTCCCGCTCCTGCAAGACCCGCAGCAATTTGGCCTGCATGGCCGGGGGCATGTCGCCGATCTCGTCGAGGAACAAAGTGCCGCCCTCGGCGGCCTCGAACTTGCCGATGTGGCGGGAGATGGCGCCGGTGAAGGAGCCCTTCTCGTGGCCGAACAGCTCGCTTTCGATCAGTTCGGCGGGCACCGCCGCGCAGTTCAGCTTCACGAAGGGGTTGTCGCGGCGCGGGCTGGCGCGGTGGATGGCCCGCGCCACCAGTTCCTTGCCCACCCCGGTCTCGCCCAGGATGCAGACGGCCGAATCGGTCGGCGCCACCAGTTCGAGCTGCTCGACGACCCGGGCCATGGCCGGGCTGCGAAACAGCAGGTCGCCGTCTCCCACCTGGCGGCGCAGTTCCCGGTTTTCTTCCTCCAGGCGCCGGAGCCGCACCGCGTTTCCCACGGTGAGCAGCAGCTTCTGCGCCGAGACCGGCTTTTCCAGGAAATCGACGGCACCGGACCGGGTGGCCTCGACCGCCATCTCGATGGTGGCCTGGCCGGAAATCAGCACCACCGGCAGCTCGGGCCGTTCCCGCCCGATGGCCTCCAGCAACCGCAATCCGCTGGTTCCGGGCATGACCACGTCGGAAACGACGGCGTCCAGCTTCTCGCGGCGGAGCAACTCCAGGGCGCGCTCGGCGGAGTCGGCGATCAGCGCTTCCAGCCCCTCCATGCGGAAGGCCCGCGCCAGTTGCGCCAGGGTGTTGGCGTCGTCATCGACGATGAGGATGCGGAGTTTCAAAACCGGCTGTAGGCTGTAGGCTGTAGGCTGTGGGCCAACCGCGGGCAGCCTACAGCCCACGGCCTACAGCCCACAGCCTAAATAAACATCTCTTCGTCCTGCGTGGCGCGCTCCGGTGTGCGGAAGCCGCCACGCCGCAGAAGGACCTGGACGGCGGCGAGGATGCCGTGGACGACCGCGTCGATTTCCTTGACCGGGCGGACCACGCTCTTCTGGATGAATTCGGTGGTTTGCTCGACGCGGTGCACGGTGTCGGCCACCAGCTCATCCACCCGGATGATCTCCAGCCGGGCCCGGTCGGTGACCTCGGTCAGCAACTGGTCGATGCGCGTGAGCTGGGTTTGAGCCGTTTCCTGGGCCTTGTTCAGCGTGGCAGCCAGGCGTTGCGCCTGCTCGCGGGCCTGCTCGACGATCGGCCGGGCGCTGTCCAGCATCGATTTGGCGCTGTCCAGCAAGGGATCGAGCTTCCTGTCCAGCATCTGCTCGATGCGCACCTGCAGCTTCTTGACGGCCAGCAACAAGCCGATCAGCGTGGCCAGTTGCAGAACCAGCGCCACGGCCATGATCACTACGAACAGGGCCACGAAGAGGTAGAACCAATCAGGAGCCAAATTGGGAGCCAACAGGTAGCGACCTCCTCACGCCTTGGAGCCGGAGGGCTTGGCGTCCGGGGGCGTTCCCGGAGCCGGTTCCGATGATTCGCCGGTGGCTTCGCGGTACGCCTGTTTCCCGGCCTCGAATGCCGCCTGCACGTTGTCCTTCTGGCGGGCGACCGTCTCCTTGCCCTTCTCGATGCACTCGCCTGCCTGTTCGCGCGCCTCGCGGCCCTTGCGCACCACAAACTCGCGGCCCTCCACGGCCTTCTGGCCGAGGTAATCCCGCGTCTCTTCTCCGGCGCGCGGAGCGAACAGAATCCCGATCAGAGTGCCGACCCCCAGGCCCGCCAGAAAGTAGGTAATCTTGCCGGTATCTTCCGCCATATAGGGCGACCTCCATTTCGCTCCCCGAGTATAGCACGCAAGTCAGTGCCCAGTGCGGAATGCGGAATGTTCAGCACTCGCCACCCCGCATTCCGCATTTCGCACTTGCCAAAGCTTGACGGGCAATGCCGGGGCGATTACAGTTTTCAAGATGGCAAAAAACGGCCCATTGCTCTCGGTCATCATGCCCGTCTACAACGAACGGCTCACGCTGAGCGAGATTGTCCGGCGCGTTCAGGCGGTGCCCATCGAGAAGGAGATTCTGGCCATCGATGATTGCTCGACCGACGGCAGCTCCCGCCTGCTGGATCAACTGGCGGCCACACACGATAACCTGGTGGTCATCCACCAGCCGCGCAACAGCGGCAAAGGCGCGGCCATCCGCGCCGGTCTGGAGCGCGTCACCGGCCAGGTGGTGATCATCCAGGACGCGGACCTGGAGTACGATCCGGCCGAGTACCCGCAACTGCTGGCGCCCATCCTGGAGGGCAAGGCCGACGTGGTGTATGGCTCGCGGTTCGCCGGCTCGGCGCGGCGCGTGCTGCTGTTCTGGCACACCCTCGGCAATAAGTTTCTGACCCTGCTTTCCAACATGGTCTGTAACCTCAACCTGACCGACATGGAGACCTGCTACAAGGCCTTCCGCGCCGAAGTCATCTGCAATCTCCGGCTCACCTCCAACCGCTTCGGATTCGAACCCGAGGTGACGGCCCGCATCGCGCAACTAAAATACCGCATCTACGAGGTGCCGATCACCTACCACGGCCGGGATTACACGGAAGGGAAGAAGATCAACTGGAAAGACGGGGTTGCAGCCATCTGGACGATTTCCAAGTGCTGGCTGACGGATGCCCAGCAGGACTCCGGCGTCTCCACCCTGGTGGCGCTTTCCGGCGCCCGCCGGCTGAACCGCTGGATTTACGAAACCATCGCGCCCCACGTGGGCAGCCGGGTGCTGGAGGTGGGCGCCGGCATCGGCAACGTCACCCGCTTCCTGGCCAATCGCGAGCTGGTGCTGGCCACCGACATTTCCCCAGTCTGCCTGGACAGCCTGCGCAATCGCTTCGTGCACTCTCCCAACGTGCGCGTGCTCCCGCTGGATCTGAACGATGTGCCGGTCGAGCGGCTGCGCGAATGGCAACTGGACACGGTGGTGTGCCTGAACGTGCTGGAACACATCGAGGACGATGTCCGGACGCTGCAGCGATTGAACCAGTCGCTGGCGTCCGGCGGGAAGCTGTTGCTGCTGGTGCCCGCGTGCTCCTCCTTCTATGGCAGCATCGACCGCGAGGTCGGGCACTACCGCCGGTATTCCCGCCGCGAACTCGAAGAGAAGCTGCGCGCCACCGGATTTCGGATCCGGAAAATCCAGCACTTCAACGCCGCCGGCATTCCCGGCTGGCTGCTGAACGGCCGCTTGTTGAAGCGCAAGACGCTTCCCCCGTTCCAGGTGAAGGTGTTCAACCTGCTGCTTCCGCTTCTGAAACTCGAGGGGCTGCTGCGGCTCCCCTTCGGCCTCTCGTTGGTGGCAGTGGCCGAGCGGGTCGAGGCCGGCGCCCCGGCGCAACAGGAGATACAGGCGGTAGGGGTGGAGACATCGGGGCCCGCTGATCCGAAGAATTAGGCACGGATGAACACGGATGAA
>JAPKYU010000502.1 GCA_026394175.1 Acidobacteriota bacterium
CGCCGGACGGCCGTTCCATCATCGCGCTCGGGATTGCGGAGACGGAACATGGAATCTTCCGAATTGACACTGAAACGAGCGGGATCACTAAGTTGGCAGGTGGCAACCATTTTGCGCCCCATCTTTGCCCGGATGGGAAGACCCTGGTGTTCATTAAGGTGGGGCCAATCATCACGAAACGCAACCTCGACACCGGTGAGGAGTCGGAAGTTGTCATAATAGCGCCTACGAGAACGGGCTACGACCTCTCTCCGGACGGCCGGGAAGTGGTGTTCCAGGTGGACGGCGCTGTAAAGACCGTGTCTCTCAACGGAGGGGAGCCGCGGGAGCTATTTCGAGGTTTGGCGAAGAGTACGGGTGGATGGTGGGAATACGACCTGAAGTGGACGATGGACGGCCGTTACATCATCGCCCGGGCACGCTCGGAAGATCCCAGTTTCCGTCTCCGCAATCCCGAGAGTGAAATCTGGCGGGTCCCGGCGCAGGGCGGGACGCCGCTGAAGCTGGACCTCTCCGTTCCCAAAATGGCCTCCTTCGCGCTTCACCCGGACAACCGCCGCTTTGCGTTCGGCGTCAATGAGGAGTCCAAGAGCGAGCTCTGGGTGCTGGAGAACTTCCTGCCGGGGCTCAAGGCCGCTGGAAAGCAGTGACAAGTGACGAGTGACAAGTGACAAGTGACAAGTGACGAGTGACGAGTGACGAGCCTTGGCTCGTCCCTTGCCACTCGCGCTGCCGGTAACGCTTTCCTGGTGTTCTCGGTGATACCTGCTCGTAAAGTCTCGGCTTTTTTCGAAGAATTTCTGGAACGCAGCCCCGGAAGGGGCGGAAGAATAAAGCCCACGGCGCAAGCCGTGGGAAAAACGGAGCAAAACACATCCCAGCCCCGGCAGGGGCGTAAGAGGTCGGCAGCCAGTAAGCTCTTTCGCCCCTGCCGGGGCTGGGGCCGCTCCTGCTCACAGTCCCATAGCTTACGCTATGGGCTATAATCTGCCGGTCGCCGCGGCGACCTGGCGATCCGCGTGAATCCGCGTAATCCGCGGATTCATCTTTGGTTGCGGCGATAGCTGCGTCGGGGCTTTGTCGTGACATCCACCCGTGACGATTGGTGACATTGTTTTACATTCGGAGGCCCCCTCTCCCGCCCTGTCCGTGGTAGGCTAAGCCGCAGTTGGCTGCCTTACGCCACATCCTCTACCGCCGGGCGATTCTGGTCTACGTGCTCACGATCGTGGCGCCCACGCTGGTTCTGTTGTATCTGGGGCTGAAATCGCTCCAGCGACAGCACGACGCCATTGACGCGCTGCTGGTTTCCAACCTGCGCCTTTCCGGCGAGAAGCTGGCCGGGGAACTCCAACAGCAGACCGGGCAACTCGCCGGAAGATGCCTCCGGGAAGCAGCGGCGTTGGAGCTCGATCTTGAGCATCCGCGGCAGGTTCGCGCTCAGCTTGATGGTGTTCGAGAACGGCACCCGATTGCCGGCTGCTTCTTCCTCCTTGAAGGCGGCGCGGTGCGTTACCCCTTGCTCCGCACTCCGGTACGGCGGCAGTTCGAAGCCTATCTCGCCTCTGAAACGCCGGCCAACAGGCAGAAGTACGCGGCGCTGTTTCGCGACGGCGAAAACCTGGAGCTGCGTGTGGGCGCGCCCGAGCAGGCCGTGGCTGCTTATCGCCGCGGCTATGAGCTTGCGATATCGGCGCCGCTGAAGGCCTTGGCGCTCAGCCGGATGGCGCGCTGTCTGAAGAAACTGAACCAGGCGAAGGCAGCCGAGCGGGCTTATCGGACGCTGCTGGAACGGTACGCCGATGAGTGTGATTTGGCGGGCAGGCCGTATGCGCTGACCGCGGGTCTCGAGCTGGTTCCAACACCCGCCCGGCGCGCTCAGCTTTACAGGGACCTGGTGCGGGGCCGGTGGGAGTTGAGCGCCGAGCAGGTGGATTACTACGCCAGCATCCTGCGAGATGCCGCGCCAGCAGGGGACGCGACCGCTCCCTTACCGCGGCCCGGACAGGGGCGCGACCCGGAAGCGGATTACCTGGCCTGCTTTCAATTCGCGCGTGCCCTGGAGAACGCGTTCCGGCATCAGGGCCCGCTGCGTCCCGGCCAGGTCCAGGCCTATGCTTTTACGGAAGGTGACGCGGGCTACCAGCTTTACTACACCTTGCTCCCATCTCGCCAAGGCGCCGGCAGCAAGCGCGACACGCTGCTCGGCTTTTCGGTCCGCCTGAAGTGGTGGAAAGAGCAGCTTCTGCCAGAGTGTAGAACACGCTCGGGAATAAAAGACGAGGTGCGCCCGGTGTGGAAGGGATGGGAGGCGGCGGCTGCGCGCCAGCCGGTGCTCGAAGCACGAGTGGGGTTGCAGGGCGTCTTGCCTTTCCTGGAGTTGGCTGTGCGCCCCGCCTCGGGGACGGTGTGGGCCGGCCGCGCCCGCCGCGATCTGCTGATCTACAGCGGGGCCACGCTGCTCATTTTGGGTTTGCTGGTTATGGGCGTGCTGCTGCTGACCCGCGACGTGTCGCGCGAGATGCGGTTGAACCAGCTTCGCGCGGATTTCGTCAGCAGGGTCTCGCACGAGCTGAAGACACCGCTCACCCTCATCCGGCTGTACGGCGAGACCCTGCTGGAGGGCGGCAGCTTCCCGGAGGAGGAGCGGCGCGGCTTCTACCAGATCATCACCCGCGAGTCCGAACGGCTCACGCACCTGATCGACAAGGTGCTGACCTTTGCGCGAATCGAGCGCGGCCAGAAGCAGTACCAGTTGCGCGAGGGGGACCTGGGCGCGGCTGTGGCCTGCACCGTCGAGGTCTACGCCCAGTACTTGCAGCGCCGCGGGTTCACCCTGAGCGCCAACTCGGCGGCCGGCCTGCCCCCGGTGCGCTTCGATCCCGATGGCGTCAGCCAGGCCCTGCTGAATCTGCTCGACAACGCGGTGAAATACTCCGGCGAATCCAGGCTCGTTGGCGTTCACCTGCGCGCCGAGAACAGCAAGGTGATTCTGGAAGTGGAAGACCACGGGGCAGGCATCGCGCCCAGCGAGCAGGAAAAGATTTTCCAGCAGTTCTATCGAGTGCCGGCCGACGAAACCAGGGGCGGCTACGGCCTGGGGCTGTTCCTGGTCCGGCACGTTATGGAAGCGCACGGGGGAAGCGTCGAGGTGGATAGCGAATGCGGCCGGGGGAGCCGGTTCCGTCTGGTCTTTCCGGCAGCCGCGTAGCGGCCGCGCTGGGGTCGCCACGCCGGGCATCGGCACGGCGCTGGCGACTGCCTCCGGCTCGCCACCTCAATCGGGAGGGGGCCTCATGATGGCGGCTCCTGCGGCTTACAAAATTCTGGTGGTCGAGGACGAGCAGGACCTGCTGCGCGGTCTGGAGATCAACCTCACCCGGGAGGGCTACCGGGTCTTGAAGGCGGCCAGTGGCGACGCCGGCCTCCGCTTGGCCATCAAGGAGAATCCTCACCTGGTCGTTCTGGATGTGATGCTGCCGGGCATGAACGGCCTCGATGTCTGCCGGGAGTTGCGGCAAAAGGGATTCAGCGCGCCAATCATCATGCTCACGGCCAAGTCCGAAGAGATCGACCGGGTGGTGGGGCTGGAAATCGGCGCCGACGACTACGTCACGAAGCCCTTCAGCGTGCGCGAGCTGCTGGCGCGCATTCGGGTGCAGTTGCGCCGCCAGCCGCCGCGCGCCCCGGAAGGCCTGGCCCACTACCGCTTCGCTGAGGTGGAGATTGATTTCCAGAAGTGCTGCGCCACCCGCAAGGGGAAACCGCTGGAGTTGACGGCCAAGGAGCTCGACCTGCTCCGCCTGCTGATCCGGAGCCGCGGCGAGGTGGTCACCCGCGACCGCATGCTCAACGAGGTGTGGGGCTACGAAGCCTGTCCCACCACCCGCACCGTGGACAACCATATTCTGAGACTGCGGCAAAAGCTCGAAAACGATCCGGCCCGCCCCGAGCACATTCTTTCGATTTACGGCGAGGGCTATAAATTCGTGGATTAGCTGCGACAATTGTTGACAAAGAATTACTTCCATTTGACAACCGGACGATTTCGTTGCGGAAGAATGTAGGGCCTTGGAGGAAGTTATGCGACACACAATCAAAACCGCGGCGATAACCGTGATGCTCTGCCTGGGTCTGATGTGCCTTGCCGGAGTTGCCCAAACTCCCTCATACAGATTCCAGCAGGCGGTTGATTTGCTGGAAAGCAAGGGCGACGTGCCTGGCGCCCTGAAGCTGTTTGAAGAGCTGGCCAAGAGCCCCGACCGCAGCGTTGCTGCCCGCTCCCTGCTCTACGTAGGCTCGTGCCACGAGAAGCTGGGCAAGGACGGCGCTCAGAAGGCCTACGAGCGCATCGCGCGCGAATTCGCCGACCAGGCAGAAGCCGCCACCGAAGCCCGCACCCGGCTGGCTGCGCTGGGGCGTGCGCCCAGCGCTGCGGAACGCACCGCCATGACCACCCGCCGCGTCTGGGCGGGCCGGAATATAGACGTGATGGGTGCTGCTTCCGCCGACGGCCGCTACCTGACCTTTGTCGACTGGGACACCGGGAACCTGGCCGTCCGCGACCTTGCCACCGGGCAGAACCGAGCCCTTACCGGCAAGCGGGCGTATGCCGACTCGCCCGAATTCGCCCTCGATTCTCACGTCTCGCCGGACGGCAAACTGGTCGCTTACACCTGGTACAACAAGGATTACTTCTACGAGCTGCGACTCATCGGCTTCGATGGCTCCGATTCTCGCGTTCTCTACCGCGGCGACAAGCTGGAGTACCTGTACCCAGCCGGGTGGTTCCCCGACGGCAAACGCCTGCTGGCCGTGCTTCGCGACAACAACAAGAACCATCAGATTGTCACTCTGTCCCCGGCCGACGGTTCGGTGCGCGTGCTGAAGGCCCTGGACTGGCGGGCGCCGTGGAGGATCGGTATCTCGCCGGACGGGCGCTACCTGGTGTACGACCGCGCAGTCCGGGAAGACTCGCCTCAGCGCGACGTCTTCCTGCTCTCGGTAGCCGACGGGCGCGAAACACTCCTGGTTGAGCACCCGGCCGACGATGCGGCGCTGGGCTGGGCGCCCGAAGGCAACGCGGTGTTCTTTGCCAGCGACCGCGCAGGCACTTGGGATGCCTGGATGGTCCGCGTTTCCGCCGGAAAAGCCGAGGGAGCGCCCGAGCTGGTCAAAAAGGACCTCGGGCAGGCGGTCCCGATGGGTTTCACCCGCGCAGGTTCCTTTTATTACGGACTGATAATCGGGATGAACGAGGTGTATACCGCCGCCATGGACCCGGCGACCGGCAAACTGCTCGGCACGCCGGTGGCGGTCGGCCAGCAGGTGGGCACCAACGAAGCGGTTGATTGGTCGCCCGACGGCCAGCACCTGGCCTACATCTCGGATCGCCTCGCACTGGGTGTGCGAGGCATCTCGATTCGCTCCCTGGCAACCGGAGCCGTCCGCCAACTGTCTCCCCCGCTCAGGTACATAAGGGCGTTGCGGTGGTCTCCGGATGGGCGCTGGTTCGTCGTCCGTGCCTCCGACAAGCAAGGCTGGGGAGTCTTTCTGGTGGACAGCCAGACGGGCCAGGTCACGACGGTGGTGCACACAAAGCCGTTGGTTTGCGCTGTCTGGTCTCCCGACGGGGAAGCCATCTTTTACTTGACCGGCCCGCGGATCGCCGTGCGAGATGTCTCCAGCGGGCAAGAGAGGGAATTGTTCCGGTCCGCGGTGGCGCCCTCTTCCGGCGGTACCCTGGTTCTCTCGCCTGACGGCCGGTTGCTGGCGTTTGCTACCAGGGATCCGGACACAAAGGCGCACGTCTTGAACGTGATGCCGGCCGCTGGCGGCGAGCCCCGCGAACTCTTCCTCTTCCACGACAAGGATTCCCATCAGACGCCAACCGCACTGGACTGGACGCCCGACGGGCGCCAGGTTCTCTTCCTCCGCCGGGCGGGACAGAAGAACGAGGTGTGGCGAATCCCGGCCGAAGGCGGAGAACCGCAGAAGACGGAATTGGCCATGGAAGGGCTGCGCAGCCTGCGGTTCCATCCCGACGGGAAGCGCATCGCCTTCTCCGCCGGACGGCAGCAATACGAGGTCTGGGTGATGGAGAACTTCCTGCCCCCGCTCCAAGCGGCGGCGAAATAGATGGCCGGGGCGGGCAGTCGCCGCGGCGACCCCGCCCCTCCCTCACTGCCGCAGGGGCAACCCTTGTGGTCGCCCTTCTCTCTCACGAGGAATCCTCTCCTTGCCGCCTGTCTTTGTGTTAAGTTTCCGGTGCTTGAGGAGGCAACCATGGCAGAGGAGACGTCCCGCAGGAGCTTTCTGAAAACGGCCGCCGCGGTGACCACGGCGGCGTCGGCCGGGCGCGTGCTGGGCGCCAACGACCGCATCCGCATCGGCGTCATCGGCGCCGGCGGCCGCGGCCGCTACCTGATGAATCAATTGAAGAACATCGGCGGCGTCGAGTTTGCCGCCGTCTGCGACGTTTACGACGTGCGCCGCGAGCAGGCGGCCAAGCAGGCCGGCGCGCCGGTCGAAACCTACCTGGAACACCAGCGCCTGCTCGACCGCAAGGACATCGACGCGGTCATCGTCGCCACCCCCGACCACTGGCACTGGCAGATCACCGTCGAGGCCTGCAATGCCGGCAAGGACGTGTACGTCGAGAAGCCCATGGTCCACTACCCCGAGCACGGGCAGGCCATTGTGAAGGCGGTGCGGCAGAACAAGCGTGTGCTGCAGGCCGGCACCCAGGGGCGCGGCCTGCCGCAGTTTGTCTACATCAAGGAGAAGTACGTCGATTCAGGGGTGATGGGCAAAATCGGGCTGGCGCGCGCCTGGTACACCTCCAACCAGGGATACATCCGCACCGCTCCCGCGGGATTCGAGAAGAAGCCCGCCGGGCTCGATTGGGACCGCTGGTGCGGCCCCGGGCCCAAAGTGCCGTGGAACCCGGACATCTACTTCAGCCCCTACAAATGGCTGCATTACGACGGCGGCATGATTATGGGCATCGGCATCCACGTGGTGGATTCCGCCCATCACCTGCTGAAGCTGAAGAACCCTTCCGCGGCCGTGGCCGGCGGCGGCATCTACCATTACAAGGATGGGCGCGACACTCCCGACACGGTTTCATTCATTCTCGATTACCCGCAGGATGTCACTGTCAGCTTCGAGGCCGAAGTGCTGAGCGCGCCCGGCGTCCGCACCACCGCCGGGGTGATGCTGCGTGGCCGCGGCGGCACCGTCATGGCCGAGCGCTATGTGAAGGACTTCGGCTATGAGTACGTTCCGAACGCGGAAACCAGCAAGCTGCCGGCGGAGAAGGGACCGGGGACGCAGGCCGGCGCCGAGAATATCCTGAAGGACTGGCTGGAGTGCATGCGGACCCGCCGCAAGACCATCTGCAACGAGGAAGAGGCCTACTACTCGACGCTGGCCTGTTTCATGGCCAACCGCGCCTTCCAGACGCGCTCCCGCGTGGTGTGGGACGCCAAGTGGGAGTTATGACCAGGATTTCGGATTGCGGGCTGCGGATTTCAGGCCTGCAACGACGTCGCGGTTCTCGGGGTCAATCGCGTTGCCGACTGATAAGTAGTCGCGGAGGTCGTTCAGTCTCGCCTCACGAAGGAGGGGCTCGGTCCTGGCGCCCGCGCCGCAGTTCGTGCGCGGTGCGGAGCCACCTTTGCCGGCACGAAATGGATCTCGATCCGCGTGTCGAGCGCCTGGGCGATGCGCTTCAACAGAAAGAGGGAGTGCCCCTCGTAGTCGGCGTCCTCCAACCGGCATATGGCCGAAGCCGAGGTCCCGATGCGTTCCGCAAGCTCCCGCTGTGACAGGCCCGCCTTGGTCCGCAGGTCGAAGATCCTTCGCGCAATCTCCGCGTTGAGCGCTTCCTGCTCGTACGCCACAATTCGTCGGGAGTCATTTCCGACGTAACGATCATAGAGGAACTGGACAGCGGGGGATTCGAATTTCCGCTTCTTGCTTTGGCGGGCGCTACTCCGGCTTGCACGTGTACCGCTCGAAATCCGCCGCGACCTGTTCTTTACGTTTAATGGCACGGTCTATCTCCTTTTTCGGAACCTCGTGTTCCTTGGTGATGCCATGCGAGAGCACCACGACCGCTCTTCCCGCGAAGAAATAGAGGAGGCGGTAGTGGACTCCCTGGCAGCTCGCCCGGAGCTCATAGATTCCATCCCTCAGGTAGTCGGCTTCCGGCCTGCGGAGTTCGTTCCCGAGTTCCGCGAGCCGGCTGATTCTCTCTGTGCACTTGAGCTGCGCCCTGCTTGGCAGCGCGTCGAGCCACCGGACGAGCGGAAGCGAGCCGTCTTCGTCTCTGTAAAAGTAAACCTCTGTGCGGGCCAGAGTTCCACGCTTCCATGTTCTCATTTTTGATATCGCCGGTCAATGTTGCTTATCCGCGTTTATCCGTCCCGCCCTGCGGGATCCGTGGTGAATGGTCCGAGCCAGGGGGCGCAAGGTAGACCTGCCGCAGGGCCGCCGGAAACTCAATGCCCTCCCGGCGGAAGCACTCACAGATGCGGTAGCGCAGCTCGTTTTCGACCGCGTACCGGGCCGTGAAATCGCGCACGCGGCAGTTCAGCGCGAAGTTCAACCCGGCGTCGCCGAAACCGACGAAGGCCACCGTGGGCGGGGAATCGGGCAGCAGGCCGGGCAGTTCGGACGCCGCCTGGCGCGCCACTTCCTCCAGCACGGCGCAGACTCGCCGCGGATCGGAGCCATAGCCGGCCCCCACCTGCACAGCGACATTGATCGAGGGATCGGGCAGGGAGTAGTTGGTGACCGAAGCGCGCGCCAGCTTCGAGTTGGGCACCACCACGAGGTTGTTCGCCAGCGCCTGCAGCCAGGTGGATCGCCAGCCGATTCGCTGGACGCGGCCTTCCTCGCCGCTGTCCAGCTTCACGTAATCGCCGACCCGGACCGGCTGGTCGAGCATGATGTAGAAACCGGCGAAGGTGTTGCTGAGGGTATCCTGGAGCGCCAGGGCAACCGCCACGCTGCCGATGCCCAGCGCCGTCCATAGCTTGGTGATCGAGTAACCGAGTCCCTGGAGCGCCAGCGCGATACCGAGGACGGCAAACAAGAGTCGCCCGGCCATCTGCACCGGCGGGATGAGGGTGGCGGCGTTGGGGTTGGTTTCTCCCCAATAGCTGAGCAGCAGTGCGAAGGCGCGCCAGACGGCCCACAAAGCGAATAGCAGGGCGAGCACGCTGAGCGCTTTTTCCGCTCGGGCATCCCACCGCTGAGGCAGGGCAACGATTTCCAGGGTCAGGTAAGCGCAGGCCAGCAGGCCCGCGGGAAGGTACAGGCGCGCCAGCAGCCGGACCGTCCGCGGATCGGAGGAAGAGGCCGCCGCCGCTTTCAGCACTCGCCGCCGGATCAACAGCAGCGCCAGGACCACCAGCAGCCACAATACCGGCAGGCTCAGCAGTTGCTCAACTGAAACGACCACTCCCCTCACCCTTCACCCCCGCACCATGATATCCCCAAAGCCGCGCCGCAACAGCCAGCGGAGTTTCAACACAAAGACTCGAAGGCACGAAGCCACAAAGAAAAAAACATGAATGGGCCGCGTCGCGCAGGCCGTATCCCGGCCGTCTTTGTTTTCGTGTCTTCGTGCCTTTGTGCTGAGAAAAACACAAGCGCGACTTGACTGCGACTTTGGTGTTAGAAAGGATCGATGCGCCGAGGGGCGATACAAGGGGTTGGTGTCTTTTTCTGGCTCGCGCTGGCCGCCTTCGGTCAGACCGTCGCGGTCACAGGAATCGTGCGCTCCCCCGGTGCGATGCCGGCGCCCGGGGCAACGGTTCTGATTGAGGGCGAGGCGGCCAGGAAAACCGTCTTTTCGGATGAGGACGGGCGCTTTCAGGTGGCACTGCCGCCCGGCAAGTACAGTGTAAAGGTAAGCCTTCTCGGGTTTCAGCCGCAGGACCGGGTGGCCGAATTCCAGGCGGAGCAGAAGGAGGCCGACCTGGAATTCACGCTGGCGCTGGCGCCGCCGCCTGGGGTGCCCGCGGAACTGGTGGAAGCAGCGCGGTCGGGCGCCTTCGCGGTGCTGAACGCGGAAGCCGCGGCGCAAATGGCCGCGGAGGCCAACGCCGCCGCCGGCTCGGCGACGCCCGCTCCTCATCCCGACGTTTCGGCGGAGTCCACGGGAGACGCATTCGTGGTCTCCGGCACCATCGCGCGCAACCTGGTGGCCGCGCCGGAACCGGGCGCGGACCGCGAGGTGGCCGGCATTCGCATCCCGCCGCCGGTCTCCAAGAAGGAGGCCGCGGCCGCCGCCGCCGAAAAGAGCGGCACCGCGCCGCCCCGCAAGGCCGCCAAGAAAACGGCGGCGCAGATCGCGGAAGAGCAGCGCAAGGCCTATCGCGACAAGCTGGCTAAGGCCATCGCCGAGCGGGGGCGTGAGGCCAAGGGCGGCTTCGGGGCCATGGTTCCGACCGCGGCCCGCACCGGCTCTCCCGGCAATGGCGTTCCGCCTCCGCCGGGCGGCTCCGCTGACCTGTCCGGGTTCTGGGGCGGACCCGGCTTCAAGTTGAACCGCGTCCGAGGCAGCTTCCGGATGCGCTACTTCAACTCCATCTTCGACGCCCGCCCCTTCTCCTTCTCCGGGCTGGAGCAGCCCAAGCTCGATTACTCCCGCAAGAATTACAGCGTCAGCGCCGGCGGGCCAATGCAGATTCCGAAGCTTTTCAAAGCTGAGCGCATGACCTGGATGGTGAACTATGAGGTGGAGCGCGGCTTCCAGTCGCAGGACACCACCACCACCGTCCCGCTTCCGGCCATGCGCGCGGGCGACTTCTCGGGTATCACCAATGTCGTCTATGACCCCTTGGCGGGGCAGCCGTTCGCCGACAAACGGATTCCGGCGGCGCGCTTCAACCCGGCCGCCTCGGGGCTGCTGCGCTTCTTCCCCGAGCCGAACCTGCCGGGCAACACGCTGAACTATCACCTGCAGCAGGTGCTGCCGGCGGGCCACGACCAGCTCAGCGCGCGGTGGGGCCGCAGGCTGTCGCAGCGCAGCCGCAGCAACGTGTTCGCCGTGTACACCATGAACAAGTCGGCCTCCGACCGCGGGCAGATCTATCCCGGGCTGCTGACCCGCAACCACTCGCTGGGGCAGAACGCCAGCGCCGGCCTCACCTGGATGATCAACAAGCGCACCACCAGCGATTTCCGGGTGAACTTCAACCGCATGCGGTACGACATGATCAACGGGTTCGCCTACGTGGAAGACGTCGCCGGACCGCTGGGGATCCAGGGCGTGTCGCGCGATCCGCGGGACTGGGGTGTGCCGGGCATCGGGTTCTCGAACTTCGGCCGCCTCTCCGACACCAACCCGCTGCTGCGCCGCAACAACATGTGGCGCGTCAACGAGGATTTCGTGCAGACCCGGCGCCGGCACACCATGCGTTTCGGCGCCACGCTGGTGTGGGCCATGAACTCGCTGTTCAACGCCCCCAACGCCCGCGGCTCGTTCAGCTTCACCGGCCAGGCCACCAGCGGGTACACGCCGAAGGGCGCCACCATCCTGGGCACGGGCTTCGACTTCGCCGATTTCCTGCTGGGGCTGCCGCAGTCCACCTCCCTGCGCTACGGCCAGAACAGCAACTACTTCAAGACGCATTTCATGAATTTCTACGCCCAGGACGACCTGCGGCTGACGCCGCGTCTGAGCCTCACGCTGGGCCTGCGCTACGAGCTGCTGCCGCCGCCCATCGAGCTGCGCGACCACATCGTCAACCTGGACGTGGCGCAGTGGTTCACGGCCGTGGCGCCGGTGCTGCCGGGCGAGACGGGCCCGTTCTCCGGCCGGTTCCCGCGGGCCCTGATCCAGACCGATGCCAACAACCTGGCGCCGCGCGTGGGTTTCGCCTGGCGGCCCGGTAAGCAGCGCCGGCTCATCCTGCGCGGCGGCTACGGCCTGTTCTACGACAACACGGTGTGGGAGCGGGTGACGCCGCAACTGGCCACCCAGCCGCCCTTCGCTCTCACCACCTCCCGGCTGACTTCGCCGGCGCGCCTGCTGACGCTCCAGGAACCGTTCCCGCCCGAGCCGCCCAAGACCGTAAAGAACACCTTCGCCGCCGACCGCAATTTCGTCATGCCCTACGTCCAGACCTGGAACTTCGCCATCCAGCAGGACCTGAAGCACGGGCTGCTGGCCGAGCTCGGCTACCTGGGAACAAAGGGCAACAAGCTGTACCTGATCCGGTCGCCCAACCGCGCCCCGGCCGGCTCGCAATTGACCAGCGAGCAGCGGCGGCTGATCGGCAATGCCGGCGGTTTCTACTACCACACCTCCGGCGCCAACTCCATCTTCCACTCCTTCCAGGGCCGGGTGCAGAAGCGGTTTGCCAGGGGATTCTCGGTGTCCGGCACCTACAGCTTGGGCAAGTCCATCGACAATGCTTCGAGCATCGGGGGCGTGGGCAGCATCGTGGCCCAGGACGACAGCAACCTGCGCGGCGAGCGCGGCCTCTCCAGCTTCGATCAGCGGCACCGGCTGGACGCGCGCTGGATCTACGATTTCCCGTTCGGAGACCGGCGGAGGTGGCTGAAACAGGGATGGGGGGCGCGGCTGCTGGGGGCCTGGCAGATCAGCGGCGGCGCCAACTTTTATAGCGGGCAACCGTATACCCCGCTGGTGGGCGGCAACCGCGCCAACAACAGCGGCTCGGGCGGCGGCGCCGACCGCGCCGACGTCACCGGGCTGCCCATCCGCGCCGGGCCGCCCACCGTCACCCGCTGGTTCAACCTGGAGGCCTTCGCCAATCCGCAGCCGGGCTACTTCGGCAGCGCCGGCCGCAACATCATCTTCGGCCCGGCCTCGACCTCCTTCAACAGCGCGCTAATGAAGATGCTGCGCTGGAAAGAGATGGGGCCGCGCGGCGAAATCCGCCTGGAAGCCAACAACCTGTTCAACACGCCGGTCTTCAGCGGACTGGGCACGGCCCTCAACACCTACAACTACGGCCGCCTGACCGCCGCCCGGCCCATGCGCTCGCTGGTGTGGCACGTGAGGGTGACGTTTTGAAGGTCCAAGGTCGTCGCCGCGGCGACTCCAAGGTCCAAGGTCGGCATTGCGCCTTCCGCCTGCGTCTGTTGGCCTGCGCCTGCGCCGTATTGGCCATCCTCGCTGCGCTCGGCACAACCGCGCTCAGCCAGTTCAAGGTCACTACCGAGCTGGTGCTGGTGGACGTGACCGTCGTCGATCGCAAGGGCGCCCCGGTCAAGGGCCTGAAGCCGGAAAACTTCCAGATATTCGAAGACAACAAGCCGCAAACCATAAAGACTTTCGACTACATGGACATCCAGGCGCGCGAGGCCCAGGTCAAAGAGGCTGCGGTTTTTCCCGACGAGCTGGGCGCGGGCGTGACGCCGGAGAAGGAAGAGATCAAGATTACGCAGAGCGGCGCGCCGGAGAACATGGACCTGGCCAGGGACCGCCGGCTGATTTTCCTGTTCTTCGACTCCAGTTCCATGCCGCCCGAGGATTTCGTGCGCGTGCAGGAATCGGCCGAGAAGTTCATCACCGAAAAGCTCACGCCGGCCGACCTGGTGGCGGTCGGCCTGCTGGGCAGCACGCTGCGCATCCTCGAGAACTTCACCAACGACCGCGGGTCGCTGCTGGCGGCCATCAAGAAGGTGATCCCGGGCGAAGCCACGGCCACGGGAGAAATGGCGGAGGTTGCCGGCGTCGAGGCGCTTCAGGAGCCGTCCCAGGAGCCGAGCGAGGCCGAGAACCCCGCCTTCACGCCCGACGAGACCGAGCTGAACATCTTCAACACCGACCGGAAGCTGGGGGCCATCGAGGTGGTCTCGCAGACGCTGAAGAGCATCCCCGGCAAGAAGATCCTGGTCTATTTTTCGAACGGCATCGCCACCACCGGCGTGGACAACCAGTCGCAGTTGCGGGCCTCGATTGACGCCGCCAACCGCGCCAACGTTTCCATCTACACGGTGGATGCGCGCGGCCTGCAGGCCCACGTGCCCGGCGGCGACGCCCGCGTGGAGTTCACCCGCGGCACCTCGCTGTTCAGCGGCCGCGCGCAGCTCCAGCAGCGCGACAAGTTTCTGAACTCCCAGGACACGCTGTTCACCATCGCCCAGGACACCGGCGGCAAGGCCATGCTGGATTCCAACGACCTGGGCGAAGTCTTCGCCCAGATCCAGAAGGACACCAGCGGATACTATCTGCTCGGCTACTACACCCAGAACGCGGCGGCCGACGGCAGGTACCGCCGCATCCGCGTGGCGGTGAACGTGCCCAACGTCCGCATCCGCTACCGGCCCGGCTATTACGGCAACAGGGAATTCCGCATTTTCACCCGGGAAGAGCGCGACCAGCACCTGCGCGAGGCGCTGGCCGCCGACAAGCCGGCGCTGGATGTGCGGCTGGCCACCGAGGTGGATTACTTCCTGGGGGAGAAGGAGGTGCTGGCCGCCGTCCACCTGAAGATACCGCCGTCGCAGCTCGACCTGCCCGACAGCGAGCAGAAACAGCCGCTGGAGTTCGACGTGATGGGCGAGGTGCGCACCTACAACCGCACCGCCGCCGGATCGCTCAAGGACACCATCCGCGTCAAGTGGGAAGGCGAAAACATCGCGCGGGTCAAAACCGGCGGCGTGCAATACAGCGGCGGTTTCCGCCTGCGCCCCGGCAACTACCTGCTGAAAATGCTGGTGCGCGAGAACCGCACCGGGAAAGTGGGTACGTTCGAGCAGGCGCTGGATGTGCCCGACCTGGCCGCGCGGCCGGTCACCATCAGTTCGGTGGTGCTGGGCAGCACCACGCGTGACGACAAAGTCGTGCCCAGCGTCACGCGCGTGTTCCGCAAGGACCAGGAACTGTACGTCTACTTCCAGGCCTATCATCCGGAGCCGGTTCCGGGAATGGAACAGCCGTTTGTTTCCGCGGGCCTGGTGTTTTTCAGCGAGACCAGCAAAGCGTTTGAAACCCGCCTGCAGCACGTCCGCCAGTTCGCCGACCCCAAAACCAAGGCCGCGGATTTCCAGTTGCGGGTGCCGCTGAAGGACTTCGCGCCGGGCCACTACTGGGTGCAGGTGAACGTGCTGGATCACATGGGAGGCCGGGCGTCATTCGCCCGCGTGCCCTTCGCCATCCTTCCGCCCGCCCCCTCCGCCGGCGGATATTAATCACCAAGACACGAAGGCTCAAAGGCACAAAGAAAACAGGGAAAATTCTTTGTGCCTTTGAGCCTTCGTGTCTTGGTGAGGAACTGCCGTCAGTCGGAGGGGCAGCCGCAGCCGCGGACCGCAGCCACGTCTTCGCCGCCCCGCTGCGTCCACTCCTGAAACATCCCGGCGGCCCTGGCGGCGATTCCCCGCTCGGCTGCGCTGCGCACATCCCGGGCCACTTCGATGACCGCTTCCAGTTGCTGGCGGGTGGCGCCCAGTTGGCGCGCTGTCGCTGCGTTCAGCGCCAGGCTCTCCCCGCAATTCGCGGCAAAGGCGGCCCCCACCGCCATGAAGGCGAAGATTTGTCCGGAATAGGAAGCGGGCGGCGGCGTGGGCGCGTTCGCCTCGGCAAGAAACCGGTCAATCCACTGCTTCATCAGCGTGCTTGCCGTACTGCGGACCGACACGCCGATCTCCAGCGCTCTGCCCATTCCCCGTTCGCAGGCTCCGGCGGCCCGTGCTTCCTCAAACCGCCCTGGAAATTCCGAGCGGCATCCGCAGGCCACGCAGGCGCTCAAGGCGACCAGCGCGCGCTCCTTTGGAGTCAATGATCCGTTGGCCGACAGCATGATCCTCCTGTTAAAGACAAGAATATCATGATATCGGAAGACGCACTGCCGTGGCAACCGCTACCACCCGATTCCGTTTGGTGTCCCGGCGCCTGGGTGGTCAGCCGGCATGATCCATGAAGCGGTCAGAACAGCCCGCCGCCACAGCGCGCAACGCTTGACGCTTCGTGGATCATCCGGATCAATCTGTGAAGAGGGGAAACGCCCCCGGGTTATTTTCTGGCGCGTTTCCTTGGGGGGTGTTTGCCGTGGCGGGTTAGTAACGCTTCGACGTCGGCCAGGATTTCCGGCATCTCTAATAGCCGGGCGAATTCACCGACCCAACGGCGGATGCGCTTGGGATCCACATCGGCATGAGCATCCAGAATACCGTCGATATCGTGCAGGTCGATCGGGCGGTGGGCGACCGCTTTCATGATGATTAGGTCTTCACGTGACGGCAGCGGAAGTGCGATCCCGGCGATCTCCGCCTGCGTTGCCCGGGCCACCATTTCCTTCTCGAACGGCAACACCCCTAAGGAGACATCAACTCCAACGCCGCTTGGTTGGTGATCGACAAGCAGCACACGCCTCTCCCGCGCCAAGGCGACACTCTCCGACAAGCGCGGGAAAAAACCATAGGATGCTCCAACGGTCAGCAAACGTGCGATGTCTTCGTTGCCCGCTAAAACCACTACGTCTACATCCTTGGTAAAGCGCGCACGCCCGAGAAAGGAGGCGGCGAGTCCGCCGATCAGCACCCAGCGGACGCCGGCGGCGGCTAACCACGCGTTGAGCTCGCGCAGGGTGTCGCGAGGCGGCAGAACTGCGGAAAAATCAGACACAGTAGTGTTTCTTGAGGCGAATCCACCGGTCCCGCACCTCGTTCTCCCCTTCCACGGGGCACTTCTGCCAACCGAACGTCCGGCCCCATTGCGTTAGCGCGACTAGTTGGCGCAGTTTGGTGTCGAACGTGGTCCTTCGCAGTTCTTCGCGCTCGAAGCGGTTGACCGCCTCCCAGCGGGCTTTCCAGGCTTGGGCTTCCGCTTTCGTCATGCGCCGCGTCATTGCTTTCATTGTACCGGAACAGCGGTCAGACAAGCAGCAGATTGCACAAATCTGTGCCATCTGCGGAATCTGCGGCTGCTCCCTGCCTATTCGAAAACCTTGGCAACCGGCACGACCTGGGCCGCTTCCGGCTTCAGGCTGATCTTCCAAACCTCGACGATTTTGTCCTCGTCCGTGATCTCCTTGGGTTTGGGCGAGTTGTAGGACATCGGCGACGGGGCATTGCCCAGGATTTTCTCGCGCAGCTCGGCGGCGTTCCTGGTGATGGCCACGACGCGCAGGTCGGACATGCGCAGATGTTTGCGGATGGCCCGGTTCACGTCGTCCACCGTCAGCTTGGCCAGCGACTTTTTCACGTAGCTGTTGTAAACGGGAATGCCGTAGAACGCGCTGTCGATGGCGTAGCCAAGCTCGGCCGTCTTGGTTCTGGTCAGCAGGTTGACGTATTTTGAGAGGAACGAGCGGGTGCGCTCGAAGTCCTCCTTGCCGATGCCGTTGCGGATCAGCCGGTCCAGCTCGTAGAGGGCCAGGCGCAGGGCGAAGTGCGCGGTCGGCGGCTCGACCGGACGAATCCAGATCTGGAAGATTTGCTGGGAGCGGGCCAGGTTGGGCGCCGGCTCGAAGCGGAACATGCCCTGCGGGAAGTACTCGATGTAGGTGTAATCGCCGTAGTTCAGGCCGCGCTGCTCGCGCAGGCGCTGGTAGAGGCGGCCGCCGCTATTGCGGTGCTGCCCGAAATACGACTGCACCAGCAGAAGGGCAGGATAGTCGGGGTCGCCGCGCTTCACCTCGATCGGGAAGCCCAGCGAATAGGCCACCGAGCGCGTGTCCTTGTCCACCAGCAGCAGGCTGGGCTCGGCGGCCGCCTTGGGAGCCGGCAGTTTCGGCTTGGAAGCGGCCCCGCTGGGCAGCGTCGAGAAATCTTTCTTCATCCGCGCCAGAAATTCCGGCGGGTAGCCGCCCGCCACACCCAGGATCAGGTTGGCCTGCGTGTAGTGGGCCTTGTAGAAGCGCTGCAGGTCGGCGACGGCCAGCTTCTCCAGCGACGAGACCGTTCCGGCGTTGTGGTGGCCGTAGGGATGCCCCTGGTAGATGGCGTTGTAAAGCACTTCCTTGCCCAGTTCTTCGTCGTTGTTGCCGCGCAGGCTGACGCGGAGGAAGTTGATCTGGTCGTCCTTCACGCGCTGGAAATCATCCTGGCGCCAGCCGGGCTCCAGCAGCATGGCGCGGAACAGCGCGTAGTATTTGTCCAGGTTGTCCACGTGGGTGACGCCGGAAAACACGGTCATCTCCTTGTCCGCGTAGCTGGACACCGAGGTGGCCATGGGGAACATGGCGTCCACGATCTGCTTGTAGGTGAGCTCGCGGGTTCCGCCCTCCGCCAGCATGGAGGCGGTCAGCGTGGCCAGGCCGGGCTGGTTGGCCGGGTCGGAGGCCGTGCCGGCCAGGTACACCACGCGCAAGGTGACCAGCGGCGACTTGCTGGGCAGCGCCACCACCTTGATCTCGGCAAAGGCGCCGGTAACCGCGAACAGCCCAAGAATCAGGCAGACAAACAGGCAAATCATTCGTGCGCGCATGTTCATTGCTTCTTACCTCCCGCCTGGCTGGCCAGGGTGACGATGGTGCGCCTGCTTTCGGTCAGGTATTGCCGGGCGACGCGCTGCACGTCCTCCGGAGTCACCTGCGCGTACATGTCGTAGATGCGGTTGATGGTTTCCGGGGTGCGGCGCAGCGCCACGTAGCGCGCCACGATGGCGGCGATGGCCTCGCTGTTGCTCATGGACAGCGCGAAGCTGTAACGCAGGTTCTGCTTCACGGTCTCCAGCCGCGCGGCCGGCGCCGGCTCGGCGGCCAGCTTCTTGATGGTGGACAGAATCTCCTCCTGCACGGCGGCCACGTCCGCCGGCTTCTTCACGCGCGCCAGCACCGTGAACAGGTAAGGATCGACGCGGTCCTCGGCGCCCCCGAACAGCGTGTCCACCGTCTGCTGCTGGATCACCAGCTTCTGGTACAAGTCGGAGTTCTGCGAGAAGCCGAGGGCGGCCAGCACGTCGAGCGCGGCCGACTCCCGTTCGATGTCCGTGTATGCCGGCGCGCGGTAGGCCACCAGGACCATAGGCAGGGTGGACGTCGGCCAAGCCACCTGGTTGGCGCGCGGGCCGTTCTGCTCGGGCTCGGACGGAACGGCGGGCTTATAGGCGCCGCGCTTCCAGTTGCTCCAGTACTTGTCCACCAGCGGGCGCAGGCGCTCGCGCGTCACGTCCCCCACCACCAGGATGGTGGCGTACTCCGGCCGGTAGTAGCGGTCGAAGAACTGCAGGCTGTAATCGTACTGGTTGGGCATGTCCTGGATGTCTTTGAGGAAGCCCATGGTGGTGTGCTTGTAGGTGTGCCGGTCAAAGGCGGTGTCGCGCAGCGCCTCGAACAGCTTGCTCATGGGGTTGGCGCTGTTCTTGTTGTATTCGCCCAGCACGGCCTGCGTCTCGGTTTTGAACACCGCCTGGGTGTATTTCAGGTTCTGGAAGCGGTCGGCCTCCATGGCCAGAATCTGCTCCAGGTCTTCCTTGGAGAAGACGGTGTGGTAGGCGGTGTGGTCGTCGGTGGTATAGGCGTTGGAGGCCGCGCCCGCGGCGGTCAGCGCGGCCTGGTATTTGGCGGGAGGAAATTTCTCCGTCCCGCGGAACATCATGTGCTCGAACAGGTGGGCGAAACCGGTCTTGCCCGGCTCGACCTCGTTGCGCGAGCCGGTTTGCACCACGATATACAGGGCCACGATGTTGGGGTAATCCGTGGGGATGGCGATCAGCCGGAGGCCGTTCGGCAGGTCCTCCTGGCTGTAGGCATAGGGGAAGGCCTTTTGCGCGGCATGCGCCCCGGCAGCCAGGGCCAGGCAGGCCAGCAATATGGCAAGCGTCCGGATTAGCGGTCGCATGAATACTCCTTTGACGAATTGAGCAATTCCATTCTATCGACAGACCGATGGGCAATCATCAAGCAGGTCGGACCGAAGGCGAAGGTCGGTGCAGAATCCTAACCGCGGCCGACGTGAAGCCCGGCGAAAGCCGGCGAGCATGCTTCGATCTTCCGCATGGCCTCACGGTCGTACACCTTCTCACCGCAGACCGGGCACTCGTGGAATTCCACGTCCCGCACCGTATACGCCTGACCATCAAACTCACCGCTCCAGTCCTTGCGAACCTTCCTGATTCGATTGCTGCCGCATGAAGGGCAGATTCGCACGGTCATCATAATCGCACCCTCCGCTATATGGCCCTCTTCGACGAGATCAAGAAATAATACACGTCCGATCCCGCTTGTCGTACGAGTTTGCCTTTGGAATATATCGCCACGCCGTCGAGGTTCGTGCCTTGAATGACATAAAGATATTCCCGGCCGGGCTTGCGCCAAGGACTTCTGGAGCGAATCTTTTTGTAAACGGCGACCGCATTCAGAATGGATTCGGCCACGTCAAGTTCCGTTATACGATCGGTCTCCATTTCGACGCGCGCCTTCTCGCTGAAGGCGTAGCGCCCGGCAAGCACGGCGCGCTTGATTCGAACTAAAACGTCGCTCAACGCGTCCCCTTTGTCTTTCGGTCCGATCCCGCGGCATAGACAGCCGTTTCCAGAATCACGGGCCGAAGCCTGGGTTTAATGGCGTCCCCCAGCACCAGGTCGACACGGCAGCCGCACAGCTTCTCCAGAAACGCTTTCGAATCCATGCAGGCGTCGAAGCTTTTCTCTTCGAACGCTATTTTATACCGGCGGCCAGCAAAACGCAGAGCCTGCTCTGTGTTGACGGTTCGCCTGCGACGTGGCCGCTCCGTGGTGATATGATCGTCTTAACAGCCTCAAGGGAGGTCCGGCCATGTGGGCGCTCGGTTACCTGCTGGTTGCGGTTGGTCTCGCGGTTTGCCTCTATTTCGGCTTGCGCCGCCCGGTGCGCGCGTTTCTGAAATTCCGGGGGGCGATGGTGGTGACCTGCCCCGAAACCGCTCAGCCGGCCGGTGTGAAAGTGGACGCCCGCCGCGCGGCCATGTCCGGCGGCCGAGAGGTTCCCGATTTCAGTCTCACCTCCTGCTCGCGCTGGCCGGAACGGCAGGAGTGCGGCCGCCAGTGCCTGAAGCAGATCGAAGCCGCGCCGGAGGATTGCCTGGTGCGCAGCATCCTCGATCGTTGGTACCAAGGCAAGGATTGCGTCTTCTGCGGCAAGCCGCTGGGTGAGATCAATTGGGAGCAGCGCAAACCGGCCTTGCTGGCGTCGGACGGAAGATCGATGGAGTGGGCCCAGGTGCTGCCCGAGAATCTACCGGCCGTGCTGGCCGCCGGCCGGGCGGTCTGCTGGACCTGTCACGTGACCGAGACGTTCCGCCGGCAGCACCCCGAACTGGTGGTCGATCGCAACTTCAGGCAAGCCGGGCCCTGACCGCGGCCAACCGGCCTCTCACAACTGAAAACTGAGAACTGAAAACTCAGGCCTTAAACAGGTCGTCGAATTTCTTGCGGGCCTTTTCGGCGGAGGCCGACCCGGCCGCGGCGCGCCGCCCGGTCGAGGCCAGCGGCTCGAAGTAATCACAGTGGTTTGCCTCGTCCTTGTAGCGGACCCATTCGGCCTGGCTCTCGCGGCACTGGTTGTGCGCGTGCGGATCGTAGAAGCGGCAGTTTTGGCAGCAGTGCAGGTCGGCGTCGCACTTCGGGCAGATGTCCCGCTGGTGTACCTTCTGCCCGGTCTCCAGGGGGATCGCCTCGCGGCACTTGCAGCAAGAGAAGATCACGGCAGGCACAAACCCAATTCTAGCAAAGCCAGCCGCAGATACACGCAGATCTGATCTGCGCGCATCTGCGTTCCCGCCGCGGCGGGCGTCCCACATCGTCTGAATCTGCGCCATCTGCGGCTGGACTCCGGCTAGTTCCGGCGTTCGAGGCGCGGGCGGCCTTCATAATCGGCGGAGCGGACGCGGGCCGTATCGACGGTCACCGTCATCGGGGCGCGCAGACGGAAGGTCAGCCGCGCTTCGGGATCGAATTTAACGGGCTTGCCGCGGGTGGCCATGACGGTACCGGCGCCGGTGGCGCCGCCGGCGGCCGCGCCAATGCCGGCGCCTCGGCGTCCGCCGGCGATGGCGCCGACGGCAGCGCCCAATCCCGCCAGCCCGCCGGCCGTCATGGCATCCTTGCCGTGGCTGGTCTCGGCGCGGCGCATCATGGTGTCGCTGGCGATCTGCACTTCGCCGCCCACGGTCTGCAGGCGGTCAATCTCCAGCGCCATTTCAGCCACGCCGGCCACGCGGCCCGATTGCTGCGCCTGGACAACGCGTCCCATGGCGTTTGCGC
>JAPKYU010000095.1 GCA_026394175.1 Acidobacteriota bacterium
GTGGCCAGCGAGCCGGACGAAATCCAGGCAGTGAGTTGTGTGCTGCTAGTGTAAGTTGTTGTGGAGACGTCGGCCCCGTTCCAGCGCACCTTGGACGCCGCCGTGAAGCCCGTGCCCGTGACCGTCAGCGACATCGTACCCGCGCCGGCGGCGGCGGTGGCGGGGGAAATGGAGGTGATGGCCGGAACCGGGTTCGCCGCGACGGTAAACGTGACGGCGTTGGACGAGCCGGCGCCGGGATTGTAGACGGTGATCTGCGCCGTGCCGGCCGTGGCCAGCGAGTCGGACCAGATGATGCCGGACAGTTGCGTGCTGCTGGTGTAGGTTGTGGAGGCGTCCGTCCCGTTCCAACGCACTTTGGACGCCGCTGTGAACCCCGTGCCCGTGACCGTCAGCGACATCGTACCCGAGCCCGCGGCGGCGGTGCTGGGGGAAATGGAGGTGATCGTCGGAACCGGATTCGCCGTAATGGTAAACGCGATCGCGTTCGATGTTCCGCCTCCCGTCGGAGGGTTGTAAACCGTCACCTGCGCCGTCCCCGCCGTCGCCAGTTGCGTGGACGAGATCCAGGCACTCAGTTGCGTGGCGCTCACGTACGTCGTGGACTGATCCGTCCCGTTCCATCTCACTTTCGACGCCAGATTGAAGCCGGTCCCGGTGACCGTCAGCGAAAGTGAAGACGATCCTGCCGCGGCGCTGGTTGGGGAAATGGCTGTGATCGCCGGGACGGGGTTGCCGGTCTGGGCGACGGCGAGACCCGCAAACACAAAAACTACGGTTAGCACACGCCAACCACAAAACCACCAAGACACCAAGACACCAAGCTTGGTGTCTTGGTGTCTTGGTGGTGAATCAACCACCTTCATCATCGCACCCCTAAGGTGACGGTATTGCTCGGGACGCCGTCCTGGGAGAGCACCAATGATACCGCGGCGCTGGGGGTGACGCCGGCGGGAATCTGCGCGTTCACCTGGTACAGGCCGACGAAGCCGGGAGTGAGGCCCGCGAACTGCACGACGGCGGGCTGGCCGCCGATCGTCACCGTGACCGGCGTCACCACCTTCGCCAGCGGCGAGGCTGGCGCGGCTTCGCCGGAGCGCACCGCCGGGTTTGTCGCGCCCAGCCCCGTGCAATAAACCACCACGACATCGCCGGCCTTGGCAGGATTAGTGCTGTCCACGAGCCGATTCGCCACGTCCATGATCATGCCCTGGCCCGTCCCCTGTTGGTTGGTGGTGAAAATGCCGGGCCGCGCTGCAGCAACCGTGATTGTTTCCGGCACCGTCACGAAATCCGCGCCCTTCACGATCAATTGTGGGCGGGTCGCCGCGGCGACCTCGAACGGCAACTGCGCGTTGAATCAATTGTGGGCGGGTCGCCGCGGCGACCTCGAACGGCAACTGCGCGTTGATCTGCCCGCCGCTGGAGTAGAACAACGGAGCTTCGTAGCCGCCAACCTGCAGACTTGCCCCGGCCAGCGTCTTGGGCAGCGGCAATGTTGAGGCACCGGCTGGCGACGGAGCGAGGTTGGCCCCGAAGACCGAAATGATGCTGCCCGGCGCCAGCGGTGCGGCCGGGGCAAAGCTGGCGGCATGCACCACGCCGCCTGGGTACACGGCAGCCGTCTTCCCGCCTTCGTCCACCTTGCCTTGCCGCAGGATCTCGACCGACGGCAGCGAGCCGAGCGAAGCGCGCAGCGTAACAGTAACGGTCGCGCCCGCCTTTCCCGGCCGCCAGGTTCCCGTATAGATGCCATCGCGCAGATAAGACAGCGACACCGCAGCATCGCCATTCGAGAAGTTGGCGACGACCGTGGCATCGGCAACCGCATTGCCGCAGTCGTCGGCCACCTGTACTTCCAGCCCGCTGGCCGCCCCAACCTGCGCGGTGAAGTTCGGCCCGAGGCTCCGCTCCACCGCAATCAGCTTCTTTGCGGTGCAGCCCGCGGCTGCGGCTTCGCTAAACGAACTCGCCGACACGGTGCTACCAACAACGAGAAAGTAAATATCCACCGCCTGTGGCGGGCTGCCGTCGTCGAACATGTACGTCAGAGATGCCCGGTACTCGCCCGCCGCCAGCTTGCCAACATCCGGCTGCACCACGATGGCCCTCGGGTCGCTCGCTGATACCATGAGATTTGTCGGCAGCACCTTCAGCCAATCGCCACCGTTGATCGTGAATGGCTGGCCAGCAGCCGACACCTGCCCGGGATTGCTAGTCGTGAGACTAACCAGTTGCGAACTGGGCGACCCGCCGCCAGCTCGCGCGGTGAAAATCAGCCCCGAAGGACTCAACCGCGTGCCTGTTTTCGATCCCGCCGGCAGTACGGTCAACACAACCGTTACCAGCCGCGGCGAGTTGTTCGCCGCTGGAGCATCCACGCGGATGAAACCAGCGTACGTGCCCGTCCGCAGCCCCCTCGTGATCACGGCTGCCTCCGCCTGCGAGACAATCACCGAGCCGGCCTCGCTCTGTCCGCTCGCCGGCGATACGCTTAGCCAGCTTCCGCCATTCACCGTCTGGGCGCGCGCCGTCCAGTTCATCACCCCTTGCCCTGTGTTCACGATCCCGAACTTCCGCGGCGCCGTCGCCTCGCCTTCCACCGCCGTGAACTGAAGCGCGGTCTGACTGAGCGATACGGTCTGCGTGACTTGCGAGATTAGCAGGTCAACCACCACGGTTTGCGGCTGCGTGCTGCTGGGGCTCTCGATGGTGATCAGCCCCGAATAGACGCCCGGCGACAGTCCCGCCGCTCGGGCGGTCACGTAAACCGCGGCCGGCGCTGCCGGCGATGCTGTGCCAGAGGTGGACGACAGGCTGAGCCAGTTTCCACCGCTCAATGTCTGTAGCCTCGCCATCCATTGGAGACTACCGCTGCCCGCATTGCCGATGAGCAGCGTCTTGGCCGGCGGGTTTCCCGCGGCTGCTGTCGTCTCAAACGTGAGCGAAGGGGTGTCCACCGTCGGCTTCGCGTCCCCGGGAGCGAGCACCGTCAGTTCGACTGCAATGGTTTGAATGGGATTCGCGGCCAGCGGCGCTTGCACGGTAACGGTGCCACGATACGCGCCCGGGCTCAGGTTGCTCACAGATGCGCCAATGGAAATCAGTCCCGGCGCTGCTCCGACCGCGGGCGCAACGCTGAGCCATGGCGCGGATGCGCTCGCCGCCCACGCGAGCCCACTCACCGCGCTCGTTACGGCCGCCAACTGTGGAGCCACTGCCGCCGAGCCTACGTTGGCGGAAAAACTGAGGCTTGCGGGCACTACGGTAAGCGCGGGCGCGGCGGCCAGAACCTTGCGGATTCGGTCGTTGGCGGTGTCCGCGATGTACAGGTTGCCGGCCGAATCCACCGCCACACCGTAAGGGTAATGCAGGGAGGCGCTGGTGGCCGGCCCGCCGTCGCCCGAATGGCCTGTCGCTCCATTGCCCGCAACAGTGCTGATAACCCCGCCGGGGCTGACCTTCCGGATGCGGTTGTTGGCCTGGTCGGCAATGTACAGGTTGCCGATCGAATCGACCGCGATGCCGCGAGGGTAATACAGGGAGGCACTCGTGGCCGGCCCACCGTCCCCAGGGGAGCTTGTTCCGCCCCCTGCCACTGTGGTGATGATTCCGCCATAGCTGACCTTGCGGATGCGGCTGTTGAAGGTGTCGGCGATGTACAGGTTGCCGGCCCAATCCACCGCCACGCCCTCAGGGCCAGACAGCAAGGCACCCGTCGCCGGTCCCCCGTCCTTAGGGTCGCCTGTACCGCCGCCTGCCACCGTGGTGATGACCCGGCCGGGGCTGACCTTCCGGATGCGGTTGCTGAAGGAGTCCGCGATATACAGGTTGCCGGCCGAGTCCACCGCAACGCCGATAGGCCACTGCAGGGAGGCGCTCGTGGCCGGCCCCCCGTCGCCCGAATAGCCCCAGGAGCCGTCACCAGCAGCGGTCGTGACGACTCCGGCGGGGCCGACCTTGCGGACGCGATGGTTCCTGCTATCGCCGATGTACAGGCTGCCCGCCGCGTCGAGCGCCACGCCGCCTCCGCTGAACCCACTCGACGACCCCATGTCGAGAGATGCGTCGGTTGCCAGCAGGCCGTCTCCCGCGAATTCAAACGCTCCGTTGCCAGCAAAGGTCGTGATGATTCCGCCAGGGCTGATCTTGCGGATGCGGTGGTTGTCAATGTCGGCGATGTAGAGGTTGCCGGCCAGGTCCAGCGCCACGCCTGTAGGGGTGTTCAAAGAAGCGCCGGTCGCCGCCTGGCCGTCTCCCGCGAACTTATGCGCACCGTTGCCAGCAACTGTTGTGATGGTCCCGTCCCGGCTGACCTTGCGCACGCGGTCATTCCCCTGCTCGCCGATGTACAGGTTGCCGGCCGAATCGACCGCCACGTCTGAACCCGTTTCGTCCCCTGCCACCTTGGTGATGATCCCTGCCGGGCTGACCTTGCGGATGATGTAGGCGGCTATGTACAGGTTGCCGGCCGAATCCACCGCCATGCCGCTGGGGACATACAGGGAAGCGCTCGTGGCCGGCCCGCCGTCGCCGGAAAAGCCTAGCTCCCCGTTTCCAGCAACAGTGGTGATAATCCCGCGAGGGCTGACCTTGCGGACGCGGTAGTTCCATGGGTCGGCGATGTACAGGTTGCCGGCCGAGTCCACCGCCAAGCCCGTCGCGCCCAGGGAAGCGCTCGTGGCCGGTCCCCCATCGCCCGAATAGCCGAAGGAGCCGTTGCCAGCAATTGTGGTGATGATCCCGCCTGGGCTGACCTTGCGGATGCGGTTGTTGCTGGAGTCCGCGATGTACAGGTTGCCGGCCGAATCCACCGCCAGGCCGTTAGGGTAAGCCAAGGAGGCGCTCGTGGCCGGCCCACCGTCACCCGAATAGCCGACAATCCCGTTTCCCGCTACCACGGTAAGAACGCCGGCAGGAGAAACCTTAACGACCAAGTTGTGATCTACATCGATCGCGTACACGTTCCCTGTGGCCCCGACTGCGACTGATTGGATTCCCCCCAGCCGTGCGCTCGTGGCCAGCCCACCGTCGCCGCGGAAGACCCACGCGCTACCGGCCACCGTTGTTATCACTTGGGAGAAAGCGCAAGGCGGAAGGCAGAAGGCGGAAAGCAGAAGGCAGAAGGCAGAAAGCAGGAGGCAGCAAGAACGTCTCATTAGCGCACCGCCGTTGTACCGCTGGCATCGTCGCCGCGGCGACCCGACCCGCAGCCGAACCGTCCCGGCGCGCGGGATCAGGGAGCGGCCACCGGCCACAGGGCCGTCCGCGCTCGCTTGCGATTCGGTTGCCGCCGATTGCTTGCCGGCGGGACGCCCAATGTCACTTACTTTAGCGCGATTTCAGTGCGGATACCGCGCAGATCCCCGAAGGGGATCAAGATGATAGCCAGGGGTAGCCACCCCTGGAAACCGTTGAAAATCGTATTCGACCCTGAAAGGGTAGCCGCTGAGCAGCGCCGCCTCTCGCAGCTTGCGGTCGGCGGTCAGAAAGACGCAGCCCTGAGGAGCGTCCTCACACCACTCCAGCGCCGCCGCCAACTGCAAACAGTCCGCCGCCCGCAAATCGTAACGGTCCACAAGTTGCGCCGCCTTTGTGCGGAGGGCGTCCGATGGCTGGATCACGGACCACGAATCCGCGAGGCCTTTCGCGAGCTTGCCGGACTTGGCGCAGTCCCCGGAGTCGAGTTGCCGCATTCGCGCGAGCCGGGCAATGGCGCTGGCGATCTCGACCGGTGTGGCCCACCAGACAACCACTTCGTGGCTCTTGTACAGCGCAATGACCCCAGGCGTGATGCCCTGGCGCACGCAGAGAGGAACCAGCGCACTCGCGTCCCAAAAGGCAGAAACCCGCTTTACCGCCCCTCCCGCTCTTCCCGCCATACCTGCTCCATCACTTCATCGGAAACATTCCCCGGAGGCTCCGGCCAGGCCACCGATCGAGGCCGCTTCTTCAACGGAGGCGTGAGAACGCCACGGGCAACCAGCCGCTGCTCCCGCTCGGACTGATCTTCCAGCCGAA
The DNA here is from genome assembly GCA_026394175.1 of Acidobacteriota bacterium. Taxonomy (GTDB): domain Bacteria; phylum Acidobacteriota; class Terriglobia; order JAJPHL01; family JAPKYU01; genus JAPKYU01. The sequence goes on from JAPKYU010000095.1 coordinate 6,022, forward strand.
CAGGCACGATCCTCGCCACCGGCTTGTTGCGGTCGCAGACAACCACCTGTTCACCGTCCCGCACGAGCTGGATATGGGCGCTGAGCTGCGCTTTTAGGTTGCTGATGTTTACGGTACGCATGAATACATTATAAGCAATCTGACCATGTTGGTCATATCTATCTTCCGGCGCCTGGGAGGCATGATGCGTTCGCCTCGGAACTTGCCTCTCGGCGTCGGGACTACTGCTCTGCTGGACGACAAGACACCTGATACCGGCGACTCGCCAATCGGCTATTGCGGAAAATCACCTGATTGCCAACGTCGCGGCGTTACTGGGGACGCCGTCCTGGGAGATGACCAAGGGGACCGAGGAGCCGAGGGCAACGCCGCTGGGGATTTGCACGTTCACCTGATACAAGCCGACGAAACCGGGCGTGAGGCCGGCAAATTGCACCGCGCCAGGCTGGCCGCCAATGGTTACCGTGGCCGGCGTCACCACGCGCGCTAGCGGCGAGGGCGGCGCGGCTTCGCCGGAACGCATCGCCGGATTCGTCGCGCCCAAGCCCGTGCAATAGACCACAACCACATCGCCCGCCTTGGCAGGGTTGTTGGCATCGACCAAGCGGTTTGCCACATCCATGATCACGCCCTGCCCCTTGCCGTCCTGCGTGGTGGTGAAGATGCCCGGCCGCGCCGCGGCAACCGTGATTGTTTCCGGCACGGTCACGAAATCGGCGCCCTTCACGATCAATTGCGGCCGAGTGTTCAACGCCAGCTCGAAGGGCAATTGGGCGTTGATCTGTCCACCGCTCGAATAGAAAAGCGGGGCCTCGTACCCGCCGACTTGCAGCGAAGCCCCTGCCAGCGTCTTCGGCAGCGGCAGTGAGGAAGCCCCCGCCGCACTTGACGCCAGGTTGGCGCCGAACACGGAGATGATGCTGCCGCTGGCGTCTTTGCTCCTTCGTCCACCTTGCCCTGGCGCAGGATCTCAACTGCGGGCAGCGAGCCGAGGGTCGATCGCAGCGTGACCGTTACAGTCGCGCCCGCTTTCCCCGGCCGCCACGTGCCCGCGTAGATGCCATCGCGCAAATAAGAAAGCGAAACCGGCGCATCGCCATTCGAGAAATTGGCGACCACGGTTGCGTCGAAGACCGCATTGCCGCAGTCGTCCGCCACCTGCACCTCCAGCCCGCTGGCCGCCGCGACCTGCGCAGTGAAATTCGGGCCCAGGCTGCGCTCCACCGCAATCAGTTTCTTTGCCGTGCAGCCGGTCGCCGCTGCTTCATTGAATGCTGTCGTCGAGACCGTGCTGCCAACCACCAGGAAGTAAATATCCACGGCCTGCGCCGCGCTCCCGTCATCGAACATGAACGTCAGAGATGCCCGGTACTCGCCTGGGCTGAGCTTGCTGACATCCGGTTGCACCACGATGCTGCGCGGATCGCTGGCCGATACCGTGAGATTGGTCGGCAGCACCTTCAGCCAGTCGCCACCGTTGAGCGTGAACGGTTGGCCAGCAGCCGACACCTGCGCCGGATTGCTGGTCGTCAGATTGACCAGTTGCGAACTGGGCGACCCGGCGCCGGCCCGCGCCGTAAAGATCCCGCGCCGTAAAGATCAGCCCCGAGGGACTCAGGCGCGTGCCTGTTTTCGATCCCGCCGCCAGCACGGTCAACACAACAGTCACCAGCCGCGGCGAGTCGTTCGCCGCTGGAGCATCAACGCGGATGAAGCCAGCGTACGTGCCCGCCCGCAGCCCCCTGGTGTTCGCGGCTGCTTCCGCCTGCGAGACAATCACCGAGCCGGCCTCGCTCTGTCCGCTCGCCGGCGAAACCGTCAGCCAACTTCCGCCATTCACCGTCTGGACGCGCGCCGTCCAGTTCATCACCCCTTGCCCTGTGTTCACGATTCCGATTTTCTGGGCTGAGGCCGGCTCTCCTTCCACGGTTGTGAACCGCAGTGCGCTTTGAGTCAGCGAGAGCGTCTGCGTCGCTTGGGTAACGATCAAGTCAACCGGCACAGTGCGCGGCTCGGGGCTGCTCGGGCTGTTGATGGTGATCAAACCGGAATAGACACCAGCAGGTAGGCCTGCCGCGTTGGCGCTCACCTGGATGCTCACGGGCGATTGCGCCGACGATGCACCGGACATGGGGGACAGGCGCAGCCAGTTGCCGCCATTCAAAGTACGCACTTCCGCCGTCCAGTTCACGGTACCGCTACCGGCATTGCCGAGGCGCAGCGTTTTGGCCGGCGGATTTCCGGCCGCCGCTGTGGTCTCCAAAACGATCGAGCTGCTGTCCAGTTCCGGCCGCGCATCCGACGGAGGCAATACCGTCAACTCAACCGCAACGATCTGTACCGGGTCCGCCGCCAGCGGCGCGGTTACGGTTACCGTTCCGTTGTAGGTGCCCGGAGACAAGCTTTTGGCATTCACGCCGACGGAAATCAGTGCCGGCACTGCCCCGGCCGAAGGCGAGATGCCGAGCCATGGCGCCGAAGCACTTGCAGTCCACCCAAGCCCAGTCACAGCACTGGTGACGGCAACCAATTGCGGCGTCACTGCCGGCGCGCCCGCGGCGGTGGAAAAGCTGAGACTTGCGGGCACCGCCGCAAACGCCGGCGACGCGGCCAGGACTTTGCGGATGCGATTACCCCAATCGACGATGTAGAGGTTGCCCCGGGAATCCACCCCCACGTCCTCCGGAATGATCCGGGTACTGGTGGCCGATACGCCGCTGAGACCCAGTGAGAGCCCGCCCCCGGCCACGGTGGTGATTATGCCGCCGGGGTCGATCTTGCGCACGCGGCCGTTGCCGCCGTCGGCGATGTACAGGTTGCCGGCCGTGTCCAGCGCGACGCGTAGTGGGCCGTATAGCGAGGCATTCGCGGCCTGCCCGCCATCGCCGGAAAAGCGTGCCACTCCATCGCCGGCCACGGTGGTGATGATGCCGCCGGGGCTGACCTTGCGAATCCGGTTGTTCCCCTTGTCGGCGATGTACAGGTTGCCGGCCGTGTCCACGGCCACACCCGTTGGCGAGTACAGCGAGGCGCTGGTGGCCAGCCCGCCATCGCCGGAAAACCCCGGCGGCGGCCCCTTGCCGGCCGCGGTGGTGATGATGCCGCTGGGGCTGACCTTGCGAATCCGGTTGTTGCTGTTTCCAGCGATGTACAGGTTGCCGGCCGCATCCACCGCTATACCCGAGAAGTCGGACAGCGAGGCGCTGGTGGCCGGTCCGCCGTCGCCGGGGTTCGCACTGCCGCCGCCGGCAACGGTGGTAATAACGCCGTCGGAGCCGATCTTGCGGACGCGGCGGGGCCCGAGGTCCGCCACGTAGACGTTCCCGGCCGCATCCACCGCTACGCCCTGCGGCCAGAGCAGCGCGGCGGCGGTGGCCGGTCCGCCATCGCCGGAAAATTGCATCAGCCCGTTCCCCGCCACGGTGCTGATAATGCCGCCGGGGGTGATCTTGCGCACGCGGTTGCTGAGCGTCTCGGCGATGTACAGGTTGTCGGCTGCGTCTACCGCCACCGCGCGGGGCTGGTAGAGCGGGGCGGTAGTGGCCGGTCCGCCATCGCCGGCGAACCTGTACGAGCCGCTGCCTGCCAGGGTGGTGATGATACCGCTGGAGTTGACCTTGCGAATCCGGAAGTTGAAGTAGTCGGCGATGTACAGGTTGCCTGCCGCATCCACCGCCACGCCCTGCGGATTGTTCAGAGCGGCGTTGGTGGCCGGTCCGCCATCACC
>JAPKYU010000042.1 GCA_026394175.1 Acidobacteriota bacterium
TCGGCGGCGCTGCTGGAGGTGCTGGATCCGGAACAGAACTTCATGTTCATGGACCATTACCTGGATGTCGAGTACAACCTCAGCCAGGTGTTTTTCATCGCCACCGCCAATGTGCTGCACACCGTGCCGCCCGCGCTGCAAGACCGCATGGAAGTGATCCGCATGATCGGCTACACGGAGCCGGAAAAGGTGGAGATCGCCAAGCGGTTCCTGGTCCGCAAGCAGCGCGAGGCCACCGGGCTGACCGAGGAGATTTTGACGTTCACCGACGAGGCCATCGTCCGCATGATCCAGAACTACACCCGGGAAGCGGGCGTCCGCAACCTGGAGCGGGAGATCGCCAATATCGGCCGCAAGGTGGCCCGCAAGGTCGTCAAAGAGGGCCGCGGCATCCGGATCGTGCTGAAACCGGAGGAGGTGCAGGAGTACCTGGGCGTCATCAAGTTCCGCGAGACCGAGAAGGAAAAGCGGAGCGAGGTGGGCCTGGCCATGGGCCTGGCCTGGACCGAGGTGGGCGGGCAGATCCTGGTCACCGAGGCCACACTGATGGAAGGCAAGGGCAAGCTGACCATGACCGGCAAGCTGGGCGACGTGATGCAGGAGTCGGGCCAGGCGGCCCTCAGCTATGTTCGCTCGCGCAGCGCGCAGCTCGGCCTGCCCAAGGATTTTTACCGCCACCTGGACATCCACGTACACGTGCCCGAGGGCGCCATCCCCAAGGACGGCCCCTCGGCCGGCATCACCATCGCCACCGCCATTTCCAGCGCCCTGGCGCGGACGCCGGTCCGCCGCAACGTGGCCATGACCGGCGAGATAACCCTGCGCGGCAAGGTGCTGCCCATCGGCGGCCTGAAAGAGAAGCTGCTGGCCGCCCACCGCGCCGGCTTCAATGAGGTCATCATCCCCAAGGACAACGAGAAGGACCTGCCCGACATCCCGGCCAACATCCTCGAGCAGACCAGGCTTCATCTGGTCGAGACCATGGACCAGGTGCTGGAGATCGCCTTCGAGCGCCCGCCCATGGGCCTGCCGGTCGAGCAGCCGCTGGGCGCTTCGCCGGCCGCCGACTACCAGGCCCCGGCGCCTCCCCCAGAGCAGGGCCGCATCACGCAGTAGTTGAACGATGCGAATCCACTTCAGCCTCCACGCGATACGTAGAATGTCCAGCCGAGGCATCTCTGCGTGGGATGTCCGGAACGCTATCGAAACCGGCGAAATCATCGAGGAGTATCCGGACGACACTCCGTACCCCAGTGCTCTGCTGCTTGCCACGATCGACGACTCCCCGTTGCATGTGGTGGTCGCAATGGATCGCACAGAAGACAGAACCATCGTCGTTTCTCTTTACCGGCCGGACCCGCTAAAATGGGAACCAGGGTTTCGCAAGAGGAGGGTCATGTGAAGTGCCCAATCTGCCGCAGCGGTGAGACACGTCCCGGCAAGGCCAGTTCGTTGCTGGAGCGAGGCGGCGTCACGCTTGTCTTCCAGGAGGTTCCTGCCGACATTTGCGAGAATTGCGGGGAGGAATACTTTTCCGAGGAGACGACGGACCGATTGTTGAAGCTCGCCGAGGAGGCCGTGCGCTCGGGTGTCCGGGTCGCGGTCCGCCAGTATGCGGCGGCAGTTCCGGAATGAGACAGCAACTGAACCACCAAGACACGAAGGGCACAAAGGGCCACAAAGACTCGCTTCTTTGTGGCCCTTCGTGTTCTTGGTGGCTTTGCGGTGAAAAAATCAGACGAGGTGCTTTTTGAGTAACTGGTTGACCAGGGCGGGGTTGGCCCGGCCGCGGGTGGCTTTCATGATCTGGCCGACGAAGTAGCGCAGCACCTCCTGCTTGCCCGCGCGGAACTGCTCCACCTGCTTGGGACTGGCGGCGATCACCTCCGCCACCACTTTCTCCAGCGCCGAGGCATCGCTGATCTGCGCCAGTCCTTCGGCGGCGATGATCTCCTGCGGCGTCTGGCCGCCGGCCAGCATCTTCTCGAACACGGTCTTGGCGATCTTGCCGGAGATGGCGCCCTCGCCGATCAGCCGCACCAGCTCTCCGAGGTGTTGCGCGGAAACAGTGGACTCGGTGATGTCCTTGCCGGCGGCATTGAGCGCGCCCAGCAAGTCGCCCTGGACCCAGTTGGCGGCGGCGCGCGGGTCGCCGCACACGCCGGCCACCTCTTCGTAATAGTCGGCCAGGGGGCGCGAGACCGTCAGCACCCCGGCGTCGTACTCGCGCAGCCCGTACTGCGCCCGGAAGCGCTCCCGCCGGGCTTCGGGCAGCTCCGGCAGCCCGGCCCGCACGCGCTCCTCCCACTCCTCGGAAACGATCAGCGGCATCAGATCCGGCTCCGGGAAGTAGCGGTAATCGTGCGCGAACTCCTTCGTGCGCATGCCCAGGGTGCGCTGCTCGTCCGTGTTCCAAAGGCGGGTTTCCTGGGTGAGCGTGCCGCCGTCCTCCAAGGCCGCAATCTGCCGATCAATTTCGTATTCCAGCGCCTGCTTGAGGAAGCGGAAGGAGTTCAGGTTCTTGACTTCGATTTTGACGCCGAACCTCTCCGCGCCGCGGGGCCGAACCGAAACGTTGGCGTCGCAGCGCAGGCTCCCTTCTTCCATGTTGCAGTCGCTGACGCCCAGAAACAGCATGATCTCTTTCAGCCGCGTCAGGTAGTCATAGGCTTCCTGGGGGCTGCGGATGTCCGGGTCGCTGACGATTTCGATCAGCGGGGTGCCGGAGCGGTTCAAATCCACGTAGCTGTTGCGCGCGGAATCGGCGAAGCCGTCGTGGATGCTCTTGCCCGCATCATCTTCCAGGTGGACGCGGGTGAGGCCGATGCGTTTTTGTACCGCGGGCGTCTCGCTTGCCCGATTCGGGCCGGCCGGCCCCTCAACCATCAGGTACCCGTGCTCGGCCAGTGGCTGCTCGTACTGCGAGATCTGGTAGCCCTTGGGCAGGTCGGGATAGAAGTAGTTCTTGCGGGCCAGGCGCGAGAAGCGGTTGATGCGGCAGTTGAGCGCCAGCGCCGCCTTCATCGCCATCTCCACGGCCGCCTGGTTCAGCACCGGCAGCGCGCCGGGCAGCCCCAGGCAGACGGGGCAGACGTTGGTGTTGGGCGGGTCGCCGAAGCGCGTCGAACAGGCGCAGAAAATCTTCGAGCGCGTCTGCAGTTGGACGTGCACCTCCAGCCCGATCACCGCCTCCCACTCCGCCATGCCCCGATTATAGAGAAAAGAATCCGTGGATTACGCGGATTTCGCGGATATGCCAGGGGCAATCGGCATCCGCGTGGTGCTTGAAATCCGCAATCCGCAGAAGCGAAAAGCTGCTTCCAGGCCCGTAGATCGGCCCCGCCTGCCAGTCCGCGCTTGACCGTGCCCCATCTCGCAGGAATCGTGCTAACTTGTGGCGAATCCGAGGAGCGCGCGCTTATGAAACCAGTGCTGGTCGTCGCCATGCTCATGTTCGCTTTAAGCACTGACTCTGCGCAGGCTGCGTCCCTGACCCCGTTGGAGCGACAGCGTCTGGTCGCACACCTGGAGATGACCGGAGGCTGGCTGGTTGACGAGGTGTCCGGGCTGTCTCCCGCTCAACTCCAGTTCCGGCCCGCGCCGGGGGCCTGGAGCATCATGGAAGTGGTGGAGCACCTGACAGTCGCCGGGCCCATCTATTGGCGGCAGTTGCGGGAAGCGATGAAGACGGCGCCGAGCGGTCAAAAGCCGCTTGCCACGGACGCGGACACTCTCTGGTATGGCATTGACCGGACCCAGCGCCAGAAGGCGGTGGCCGCGGAAGAACCGAAAGGGCAATTGCGCGATCTTCGAACCGGGCTGGAGGCCTTCCGCAAGCTGCATGCCGAGATGCTCGAATACGCCAGGACCACCGGCGAAGATCTTCGCAGCCATGTTGTGGAAAGGGAGGGAAGCGACGCGTATCAGTGGTTGCTGCTGATTTCCACCCACGAGCAGCGGCATGTTTTACAGATTCGGGAGATCAAGGCCAATCCGAAATTCCCGAAAAAGTAGTGGGTAGGCGAGCGCCATGCACCGCGGCGCACTTGCCGTTGGAGTCTGCTTCCACCTCCCCCAGATGCATGCTCAGCACTTGAAGGCGAAGAAGGCGCCATTTGCGTTTTACCGTTATATAATGCAGCGATATTGCGGCCCACTTGCCTTCCGAGGAGGTTATCGGATGAAAAGGGCACTTCTGATCTGCACCGCTTTCCTGGGCTCCGCCCTCTTCGCTCAGCAGGACATGGGGGTAATCACCGGAGTGGTCACCGACGCCACCGGCGCTGCCGTTCCCGGCGCCCGCGTGACGGTGACCAACCGCGAGACAAACGAAACCCGCTCGGTCGAAACCGCCGAGACCGGGGCTTACACGATCGGCCCGCTGCGCATCGGCCGTTATGACGTTGCGGTCGAGAAGCAAGGCTTTAAGAAGGCCGTCTGGAATGATATCGAGCTTCACGCCCAGGACCGGGTGCGCGCCGACCTGCGGCTGGAGGTGGGCCGGCTCGCGGAGAGCGTCTCCGTCACTGCGGAAGCGCCGCTGCTGCAGGCTGAGACATCCACGCTGGCCAAGGTGGTCCAGCAGAACGAGATTCGCGGGCTGCCCCTGAATGGCCGCAACTTCCAGCAACTGGCCTGGCTCACCTCCGGCGCCGTCCCGGCCACTCTCAGCCGTGATCGCGACAGCGGCTTCAATGCCCACGGCCAGCAGATGGCGCAGAACAGCTTCATCATCGACGGCATCGACAACAACAACAACGTCATGGGTATGCAGGACCGCAAGATGCAGGTGGTGGTGCCGTCGCTGGATGCCGTGGCGGAGTTCAAGGTGCAGACCAGCAACTATTCGGCCGAGTTCGGGCGCAACTCGGGCGCGGTCATGATCGTCAGCATCAAGTCGGGCACCAACCGCTACCACGGCACCGCCTACGAGTACATCCGCAACGACGTGTTTGACGCCCGCGATGCGTTCAACTACGTAGACCGCGACGGCGACGGCAAGGCCGACCCGGAACCCTTGCGCCAGAACCAGTTCGGCGGCACCTTCGGCGGGCCCATCCGCCGCGACAAGACGTTTTTCTTCGCGAGCTGGGAGGGGCGCCGCGAGCACCACTCCCAGAGCGATCAGGCCACCGTGCCCAGCGCCGACGAGCGGAACGGGATCTTTGCGCGCAACCTGGCCATCATCAATGACCCGCTGACCAAGCAGCCCTTCGCCAACAACCAGGTGCCGCGAGCACGCTTCGATCCGGTGGCGGCCAAGGTTTCGGAATTGTGGCCGCAGCCGAATTTCTCGGGCTCCGGCACGCGCAACAACTTCATCCGCAATCCGCCATGGACGGTCGATCGCGACGCGTTGGACACCCGCATCAACCACGACCTCTCGGGCAAGGACAAGATTTTCGGGCGCCTGAGCCTCTCCCCGCTGAAGAGTGTCCGCGAGGGTGTATTCCCGGAGCCGGCGCGCGGGGGGCAGGGCAACGATCGCGCCCTGGACGACAATGATGCCTATAGCGCGGCGTTCTCGTACACCCGCATCATGCAGCCCACGCTGCTCAACGAGTTCCGTTTCGGATTCCTGCGCCAGAAGGTCGATAAGCGGGAGCTGACCGATCAACCGCTGTCGGAACTCGCCGCGCAGTACGGCATCCGCGGCATTCCGCCCAACGGGCGGTTGTTCGGGTCCCCGCAGTTCACGCTCAGCGGCCGCGTCGGATACACCGGGCTGGGCGAGCCCGGCTCCATGCCGAATTTCAAGATTCACCAGGTTTATCAATATCTCGACAACCTGTCCTGGAACCGCGGCAATCACAATTTCAAATTCGGCACGGACCTGCGCCGGAACCGCTCCGATATTTTCGGCGGCGCAACCTCGCACGGCAATTTCACCTTCGACGGGTCGTTCACCGGCATCAGCTTCGCCGATTTCCTGCTCGGCCTCACCAGCCAGGTGGCCCTGACTTCGCAGCTCATGGGACAGATGCGGTTCCGCAATTACATGTTCTACGCGCTGGACGATTGGAAGGTGGCGCCGCGCCTGACGCTGAACCTGGGCCTGCGCTACGAGCTGACTTCGCCCTGGCGGGAGAAGCACAACAACATGAACCGGCTGGAGCTGGCGCCCGGCCCCAGCTTCAACACCATCACCACGGCCGGCTACTGCGGCGATTCCTGGTCGTGCCGCGGGCTGGTGGACACCGACACCAACAACTGGGCGCCGCGCATCGGCCTGGCTTACCAGGCCCGCACCCGCACGGTGCTGCGTGCCGGCTTCGGCGTCTTCTATGGCGGCCAGGGCTCGCTGGGGGCCGATGGACGCGGCATCAACAACTTCCCGTACAACCGCAGCGTCACGGCACAGTCCTCCGGGAGCAACCCGGCGCTGCAGTTGAGCAGCGGGATCCCGGATAACTTCCTGGGCAGCCCGGCCGCCCCTCCGCCGCAGAACCTGAACTGGATCGTGTGGCAACAGGACTTCCCATCTCCGCAAGTCACGCAATGGAACGTGGCCGTGCAGCGCGAGTTGGCGCGCAACCTTTCCTTGACCGTGGCCTATGTGGGATCGGGCACCAGCTACATCATGGATGCCTACAACTGGAACGGGTCCGACCCGGGGCCTACGGCAACGGAGCGCAATCGCCGCCGGATTCCCACCTGGAACAACATTACTCTGCGGACACCTTATGGGCACTCGAGCTACCACGGCATGGATGCCCAACTGGAGCGGCACTTCTCATCCGGCCTCTCCTTCAGCGCCAGCTATACCTGGAGCCACTCGCTCGATAACGTCGCCGAGCAGTTCGGCTCGGGCGGCGGCGGATTGCAGAGCGTGAGGGACTTTTCATCCGCGAAGGGCAACTCCAACTTCGATCTGCGCCATCGGTTTGTCGGCGCGGCCATCTACGAGTTGCCGTTTGGCCGCGGCCGCCACTGGATGAAGCGCGGCGGCCTTCTCGGCGTGGTGCTCGGCGGTTGGCAGCTTTCGGGCATGACCGCCGTTCAGACGGGTCACTATTTCGACATCACCGTTCCCAATGCCCGCACGGTGCTGGGCGCCTCGGCCATCGGCGACTGGTGGCCGGACCGCATCGCCAATCCACGGCTGGAAACCCGCACTGCGGACCGCTGGTTCGACACTGCCGCCTTTGCCATGCCCCGCGCCGCGGACGGCACCTACCGGTTTGGCAACGCAGGCCGGGGAATTCTCGACGGCGACGGTTTCTTCAACCTGGATCTGGGGCTGATGAAAAACTTCCGCCTCACCGAGCGGTTCCGGATGCAGTTCCGCTGGGAGTCGTTCAACGTCAGCAACACGCCCACGCTGTCGGACCCCAATGCTTCGCTCGGCAGCCCGGATTTCGGCAAGTCGCGCGGCACGGTGAGCACTCCGCGCCAGATGCAGTTTGCGCTGCGCCTGAGCTTCTGAGCAGGAATCGCGACGGCAAAGACATCGGGTGTTCGTCAAAGGACCGTCGCCTGAGCCGCAGAAGCCTTCCTGGTGCGGCTTCGCCGATTGCATTTAAGCGCCGGCAGCGGGTGCGGCGGGCCCGGGTGCGGGCGGAGAAGGCAAGAAGACTGCTCGGCACGTCCTTGACGCCCAACGGGCACGGACCCATAATCGTGCCACTATGCGCGAGCGGCTCGTCCTCCTTGCCCTTTTTCTTACCATTAATGCGGCAGCCCAGGAACCGCGCGGGTCGATTGCCGGCCGGGTCACGGACGCAAGCGAAGCGGTAATCCCCGGTGTTGCGGTGCGGGCCACCAACGTCGAGACGGGCGTAGTCGGCCGCGCCGTCACGAATGCCAACGGCGCCTATGACCTGCCGTTCCTGCTGCCGGGCGACTACCGGGTCGAGGCCGAGAAGGCCGGCTTCAAAATGTGGCGCCAGGCGGGCATCACGCTGCGCATGGAAGACAACCTGCGCCTCGACATCCGCATGGAGGTCGGCGCCGTGACCGAGACCATGACGGTAACGGCCGAGTCGCCGCTGCTGGAAAACGCGACGGGCAGCGTGTCGCAAGGCATCGACAGCCAGCAGATTTCCGAGCTCCCCTTGCGCAGCGGAAGCCTTGCCTGGACCTATGCCATGGCGCCCGGCGTGGTGATGGACAGCCGGCCGTACGACGGCCCGTGGAACATCGACCAGGCCTCGACCATCAGCATCGCCGGCAGCCGCAATTACGGCGCCGATTACAACGTGGATGGCGTCAGCAACAACTCCTACGGCGGCCGCACCGCCTTCGTGCCACCCGCCGACATGGTCCAGGAGGTCCGCATCAACGTGGCCAACTATGATGCGGGCATCGGGCACGGCGCGGGCGGCTCCGTCAACGTCAGCCTGAAATCCGGGACCAACAAGTATCACGGCACGGCGAATGTTTCCGGGTCGGGCGGGCCCATGATGACGCGGAACACGTTCACCAACCGTCAAATCTTCGACCCCACTACCGGCCCCATCACCCAGGAAAAGATCGCGGAGAATACGCCCGACGTGCGCTGGATGCGCTACAGCGCGACGGTGGGCGGGCCGCTGCTGATCCCGCGCATATATGACGGCCGCAACCGCACCTTCTGGATGGCGGGCTTCCAGGCGCACATCCGCACGCGTCCGCACGCGCTCCTCACAACCGTTCCCACGAAGGCCGAACGCGAAGGCGATTTCTCGGCGCTGCTGCCGCTTGGCGAGCAGTACAAGATCTACGATCCGTTGACCACCACCGCGGCGCCCAACGGCCGCTTCCGTCGCACGGAGTTGCCGAACAACATCATCCCCGCCAACCGCATCGACCCGCTGGCCCGGAAGATTCTCGGCTACTTCCCGATGGCGAACGCGCCGGGCACGTCCAACGGCACCAACAACCTGTCGGTAACGCCCGCCGAAAGCCAGGCCCTGTACCAGCCGATCGTGCGGGTGGACCACAACTTCAGCGAGCGGCACCGCCTGTTTGCGCGCTATACGCATTCTGACTTCACCGGGCACTTCGAGCAGTACGCGCCGCCGGTGCGCGGGCGGCTGCGCAACCGCCCCTCGCGCGGCGCCGCCCTGGACGACGTTCTAGTGCTCTCCAATTCCGTGGTGCTCGACCTGCGCTACGGCTTCACCTGGTTCCAGGAGCACCAGCGCTTCGATCACCAGGGCTGGGACCTGCGCACGCTCGGCTTCCCCGACAGCCTCATCCGGCAAATGGACCCGGCGGGCATAACGTTCCCGGAGATGGCCATCGACAACATGCTGTTGCTCGGCAATGATGGCGGGTTTTACCAGACCAGCTACTCGCACTCGCTGCTGGGTATTCTGACGGTCATCAAGGGCAACCACACGCTGAAATTCGGGAGCGACAGCCGGGCGCTCTACTACAACGACAAGACGTACGGGAATGTTTCCCCGAACATGACCTTCGGCTCCACCTACACGCACGGCCCGCTGGACAATTCCGCCTCGGCGCCGATCGGGCAGGGCCTGGCCAGCTTCCTGTTCGCCATTCCCACCGGCGGCTCTTCGACTATCAACGATTCACGGGCGGAGATGAGCCCGTTCTATGGCCTCTACTTGCAGGACGACTGGCGCGTCACGCGCCGGCTCACCTTGAATCTGGGTCTGCGTTGGGAATATGAGGGAGCCGAGACCGAGCGCTTCAACCGCGGCACGCGCGACTTTGACTTCGCTGCGGTGAACCCGATTCAGGACGCGGTGCGAGCACAGTACGCGAAAGCGCCGATCCCGGAGATCGCGCCGGCCGATTTCAAGTCGCTCGGCGGCGTGCGCTTCGCCGGGGTGAACGGGGTGCCGCGCACGGCGCGCGACCCCTCTTGGAGAGCTTTCATGCCGCGCTTCGGCTTCGCGTATCAGCCGAAACGGTCGGTCGTCGTGCGCGGCGGCTACGGCATCTTCTTTGACCTGCTGGGCGTGGAGTTCACGCACCTGCCGCAGCCCGGCTTTAACCAGGCCACCAACATTGTCGTGACGAATGACAATGGCCAGACCTACATCGCGTCGATTTCCAACCCCTTTCCGAACGGGCTGGTGCCACCGCAGGGCGCGGCCGGCGGGCTGAAGACGTTCCTGGGGCGCGCGCCGGGATTCCTCAGCGCCGACGGACGCCGGCCTTACGCCCAGCGCTGGAGCACCACGGTGCAATGGCAGGCGATGCGGGAATCGATCTTCGAGATCGGGTACATCGGTTCGCGCGCCGTGCGCTTGGGCGTCACCACGGACTTCAATCCCGTGCCGCCCCGGTATCTCAGCACCTTGCCGCTGCGCGACCAGCCGGTGATCAACGACCTGACGCGCAACTACCCGAACCCGTTCAAGGGCATCGACGGCTTCGACGGCTCAAACTACTACACCAACAACAACCTGCAACATCAGCAGTTGTTGAAGCCCTATCCGCAGTTCAGTGGCCTGACGGCGGACTTGCCCGCCGGCATGTCGTGGTATCACGCCTTTACCGCGCGCTTCGTGCGGCGTTTCAGCCGCGGCCTGCAGATCCAGGCCAATTACACGTGGTCGAAGAACATGGTGGCCAACGATTATCTGAACCCCACGGACCCGGCGCCGGAACACGGGGTGGCCGCGCTCGACCGCCCGCAAAAGCTGACGGTGAACGGCATGTACACCCTGCCGCTGCGTGCCCGAGGCCGGCTGGGGCAGTTCATCAACGGCTGGCAGGCCGTCGCCATCTTCACCGGGCAGAGCGGCGCGCCGCTCAACTTCACCAACCAACCGCTCTACAGCGGGAGGTACCAGGACATGAAGATCCCGGCCGGCGACCGGAAGCCGGAGCGCTGGTTCAACACGGCCGGCTTCGAGCAAACTTCGGGCCGCCAACTGGCGAACAACATTCGCACCTTCCCCTCGCGCATCGCCACCGTCCGCGCCGACGGCATCAATGTCTGGGACCTGGCGCTGCAGAAGGAGTTTCGGCTGCGTGAAGGCAGGCGGCTGCAACTGCGCGGCCAGGCCGAAGGCGCCATGAACCACCCGAATTACGCCGCCCCCAACACCAACCCGACCAACCAGGCGTTTGGCCAGGTGACGGGCACGCAAGGCTCCGGCATGGAGGAGCGGCGTATCTTCCTCGGCCTGAAATACACGTTCTGATTTCACCCCAGCGGAAATACCGCGCGACGGTCTTGGCGTTCTGGCTAAGGACGCGCGTCATTCGCGCGTTCGTCTAATTTCCGGAAGACGGGTCGAAAATCTTGAACAGTTCCTGCTTCAGCCGCCGGGCCGTTTCTTTGTGTCCCGGCAGCAGCGCCAGATTGGTCATTTCCTGAGGATCGCGGCGCAGGTCGTAAAGCTGCTCGATGTCCTTGTAGTTGTAAACGTACTTGAAATCGCCGTGCCGGATCATCTGCATTCCACCGCCGGCGCCCAGCCCGAACTCCGCATACGCGGCTGAATCTATGCGCTCCTCGGGGTTCTTCAGGTTCGGCACCAGACTCTTCCCATCGAGCGTCGAAGGCACGTCCAGGCCGCAGAGCTCCGCCAGGGTAGGCAACACCCGGACGAGGCTCGCAACCGTTGCGCAACGGCTGCCGCCGCGGGTGATGCCGGGGACGTGGAACATCAGCGGCACCCCGACCGAGTTTTCGTACATCTGGAACTTCAGCCACAGCCCCTTGTCGCCCACCATGTCGCCGTGATCGCTGAGGTACAGGACGATGGTGTTCTGCTCCAGCCCGAGTTCGCGCAGGGTCGCGAGCACTGTCCCCATGCGGTCGTCGGCCTGCATCAGGTTGGCATAGTACATCGCGATCCGGATGCGCGCCTGGGCCGGACCGAGCAGTTCCGGCGTGTGCGGCGACTGCCGCACGGCATTCTGGACGCGCCGCGGCACGGTTGACAGGTCGAGCTTACCCCAGGTTTCCGGCAGCTCGACCTTCTCCGGCGGGAAAAGCCGGGCGAACCGCTCGGCGGGCATGAACGGATCGTGCGGCTTGATGTACGAGCTCACCAGGAAGAACGGGCGGTCGCGGCGCTGCCTCAGGTAACGAATGGATTCGCGCGCCACCCAGGATTCGAAGTGGTCCTCCTCGGGCAGCAAAGAGGCGCGGCCCACGTGGACCGGGCCTTTCCGGCCGTCCTTGCCGCTTCTATCCATCTCCTCGTGCCAGATCCGCGCCTTCGGGCCGAGGTAATCGAACCAGTCCCGCATTTCGAGGAGGTGCTCGAAGCCGTGCGCGCTGTTGTCAACCGCGTGCAGTTTCCCAATGTTGGCGGTGGCATAGCCGGCGGCGGCGAAATAATGAGCGATGGTCTTGATGTCGGCAGGCCAGGGGTTAGCGTTGCCCCAGACGTGTCCCTTGTGCGCGTACAGTCCGGTCATTAGCGAGAACCGCGAGGGTACGCAAACCGGGTTCGTACAATAGGCCTGGTCGAACCGCACGGAGGCGCGCGCCAGTGCGTCCAGGTTGGGCGTCCGCGCCAGCGGATCGCCGTCCACGCCGAGGGCGTGCGGCCGGTGCTGGTCGGTCATCAGCAGCAAAACGTTCTTGCGCGGCGGCGCCGCGCCTTTGAGGAAGGCCGCCGAAGCGGCCATCGCCAGCAGTTGTCGTCTGGTCGTCATAGGCTATCGAATTCACGCTGCCGCCCGAGGGCCCGGCTCAGCACCAAGCAACCAAACATACCCGCTGGAATCGTTGTTGTGGAGACGATCCGGAACAAGCAGTCGGAGCGCATCGATCTCTGGGCCGCCCCGCGCAGCCAACCATCGTTACTCTCCTTCGAAAACCCCGGTTACCGGAGAGCGCAGGAGCGTGAAAATCTCGGAGCCTTTCCATGGGCCTACTTCGGGCTCTCGGGGAAGAACGGGAACAGGCGCAGCAGTTGCTCGCGCGGGGGGCGCTGCCCGTACTCGCAAATTTCGAAGGCCTCGACGGCTTTGATGGAATCAGCCTGGGCGCCGTACCACTTCTTCAACTCCTCGAGCAAAGCCGGCGTCACCTTGCCGCGCGCGGCGTACCTGGTGCTGAGCCATTCCTTGCGGGCCTGGGGATCCTTGGGGACCTGGTCCAGATTGCCGTCGTGCCACGGCAGCCATTCGTACATCTGCGAGGTGTGGGCGTCGAGCATGGCGACTTTCTTGCCGGCCACGTCGTCGATGGCCACCACCACGTCGGGGCGGAACGGGTTCGGGCGCTGGAAACCATCCTGAAAGTAAAAGAACACGGGGTTCTTGCGCAGCGCCGGGGTGTCCGGGCAGATGTTGGGGACGGTGACCATGTAGGCGGCGTCCTGCACCAGCATGCCGGTGTAGCGATGGTCGGGGTGATAGTCGTTGGGGCGCGGGCCGAGCACGATGTCGGCGTTCCATTCGCGGATCTTGCGGATGATCTGCTTGCGCACCTCGAGCGAGGGCACCAGCTCGCCATCGTGGTTATCCAGTGTCTCGTATTCGTCGATGCCGGCGCGGCGGCCCGCTTCGGCGGCCTCGGCGCGGCGGCGTGCGGCCAGCGCCCCGCCTCCCTGGCTCTGGTGGCCGGCGTCGCCATTGGTTACGGCCACGAATTTCACGTGATGGCCGAGCGCGGCCCACTTGGCGCCGGTGCCGCCGGCGCGCCCGTCGCAGTCGTCCGGATGGGCACCAAAGGCGATGATCCGCAGCTTGCCTTCGCCGCCGGCCGGGGCTTTTGCCTTGCGGCCTTGCGCCGCCAGCGGCAGCGCCGCGAGCAATGCCATGACAACCACGCACAAAATACGCTTTGACATCGAACCCTCCTGTCAGGTGTAAGGCATTGAGTCCCTGACACCTGAAACATGGCTCTTGGCGCATTATGCAACAAACACCCGCGGAATCGCCACAAATCCGAGCGGAATTGGTATGATCCATGTAGCGCCGGCTGGTTAGGACGCCCGGACGGGGCGCCGCTTTTGCGGCGACAATTGATGTTATGAGCGGCGGAGGGATACGCGCATTTTTGCGGCGGGGCAAGTTCGCTCCGCAGCACAGCGAGCTGGATGCGTTCCTTTTCGGGCGCATCACGCGGGAACGGGGCATGGCCCACATCCGCGATGCGGTGCGGCCCCGAGTCGGCGGCGGCAAGAGGTTGCGCGCCGAAACCCTGCGAGATTTGCACGCTTGGGACGTGGTTTACCTGGACCACCTGGCCACCGGACGGCTGCTGCCGGGCGAGGCGACCGCGGCCTCGGAACCCCTGCGCGGCCTGAGCCCCAACGAGGCGCTTCTGATCCAGCAGGTTGAGACGCACCAAGCAGGCGCGCGCCGCCTGGTCAACACCCTGCCGAAAATGATCCAGCGGAGCCTGCAGGCGCTGGTCCGGAAAATCGACCGGGCGTGGGAGAAGGATGGCCAGGTCTACGACCGGCTGTTCCCCGCGCCGGCCCGCGCGGCAGCCAACCCCAAGCGGACAAAGCGAGCGGGGAAAGCCAAGCCGGCGGTGCGGAAGGCAAAGCCGAAGAAGAAGAAGGCCACCGGTCGAGCGAAGGCGAAGAAAGTGCGCACGACGAATTCCTGATTGTCTTGAATAGCAGGCATTCCAGAAACGGAAGCTATTTCGGTCTCAGCGCGGACGACTACCGGCTGCTGCGCAGCTTGAAGACGCCCGCCGGCATCCAGCGCTTCATCGACACCGAGATAAACTACAACAAGGAGCACGAGGGGCCGACCTGCCGTTCGCCGCGGCGCGTGTTGCGCGACCGCTTGGCGCATTGCTTCGAGGGCGCATTGTTTGCCGCGGGCGCATTGCGAGCGCTGGGGTACCCGCCGCTGCTGCTTGACCTGGAAGCGGTGCGCGACGACGACCACGTGCTGGCCGTCTTCCGCCGCAACGGCGCCTGGGGTGCGCTGGCCACATCCAATTACGCGGGCCTGCGGTTTCGCGAGCCGGTGTACCGCACGCTGCGCGAGCTGGCCATGTCGTACTTCGAGGATTACTACAACGTCGAGGGGGAACGCAGTTTGCGCAGCTTCTCGACCCGCCCGGTCAACCTCGCCCGCTTCGATCGCATCCACTGGATGACCACCGCGCAGGACCTCTGGGAGATCGGCGACTATCTGACGTTCGTGCCGCACACCCGGTTGCTCACTCCCACGATGAGTCGCAACCTGTCGCCGATGGACAGCCGCTCCTTCGCCGCCGGCCTCACCGGCTCCGTGAAGTAAGTTTCAAGTTCAAAGTTCCGAGCCGCAGATTTCGCAGATTGCACGGATTGGAATCTGTGTAATCGGCGCAATCTGCGGCTGCTGTTTCGCTCCCCGCAGTACAATCAGCCTGAGATGGGATTCGTGACGGGATTGAAGTGCGTGATGTGCGGGGGGGTATACGGGACGCGCGTGCCTTACACCTGCCCGCACTGCGGCATTACGGGCATCCTCGACGTGCAATACGACTACGCCGCCGCGGGCCGCGCGCTGACGCGCAGGGCGCTGGCCGGCCGGCCGCTGTCGCACTGGCGCTACCGCGAGCTGCTGCCGTTGCGCGTCGGGGCCGCCGTGCCTTCGGCCAGCGTGGGGTGGACGCCGATCATGGAGGCGCGCGCTCTGGCCCGCCACCTGGGAATCCGCGCGCTCTACCTGAAGGACGACGGCCGGAACCCCACGGCCTCGTTCAAGGACCGCGCCAGCTCCGTGGGTGTGGCGCGGGCGCTGGAAAAGCGCGCCCGCGCCATCGCCTGCGCCAGCACCGGCAACGCCGCCTCCTCGCTGGCCGGCATGGCCGCCTCCGCCGGCCTGCGCAGCTTCATTTTTGTTCCCGAGCGCGCGCCGGAGGCCAAGGTCGCGCAGCTCCTGGTTTTCGGCGCCACCGTTTTCCGCGTGCGCGGCGCCTACGAAGACGCCTGGGAGTTGTGCCGGCAGGCCTGCGAGCGTTGGGGCTGGTACAACCGCAACTGCGCCGTCAATCCTTACCTGGTCGAAGGCAAGAAAACCTGCGGCCTGGAAATCTGCGAGCAGATGCGCTGGCAGCCGCCCGAGTGGGTGGCCGTTTCGGTGGGCGACGGCTGCACTATCGCCGGCATCTGGAAGGGCTTTCGCGAGATGAAAGCCCTGGGGTTGATCCGAAGGACGCCGAAGATGCTCGGCGTGCAGGCCGAAGGCGCCGCCCCGGTGACCCGCGCCTTCCATTCGGGCGCGGCGCTGGAGCCGGTTCAGGCCCGCACCATCGCCGACAGCATCTGCGTGGGCCTGCCGCGCAACTGGAAGAAGGCGGTCGATGCCGTGCGGGAATCCGGCGGGACCATGGTGAACGTCAGCGACGATGAAATCCTGGAGGCCATTGGCTGCACGGGCCGGTTGGCGGGGGTGTTCGCCGAACCGGCGGCGGCCGCCGCCGTGGCCGGCCTGCGCCGCGCCCTGGCCGACCAGATCATTCCGCGCCGCGCCGCCGCCCTGGCCGTGATTACCGGCAGCGGGCTGAAAGACGTGCGCTCCGCTGCCCGCGCCGTCTCCGGGCCTCACGAGATCGCGCCCTCGCTCGATCAAGTTGCGGAAGTAGTTGAATCACAAAGACACGAAGAGCAAGAAGATCACTAAGAATTCCTCTTTGTGTCCTTTGTGCGCTTCGTGACTTTGTGGTGAGCTTTTCATCATGGGTGCATTGCTGATACGCGACATTCACACGCTGGTCACCATGGACGACCGGCGCAGCATCCTGGACGGGGCCTGGCTGTACGCGCTCGACGGCGAGATCCGGGAGATGGGCCGGGGCGCGCCGCCCCGGCGCAAGGCCGACCGGACCCTGCGCGCCGCGCACTTGTTGGCCGTCCCGGGGCTGATCAACACGCACCATCACCTTTACCAGACGCTGACGCGCGCGCTGCCGGCCGCCGCCGACGTGCCGCTGTTCCCCTGGCTGGTCACGCTCTACCCGCTATGGGCGCGGCTGGATGAAGAGGCGGTATACACGGCGGCGCTGGTGGGCCTGGCGGAGCTGATGTTGTCCGGGTGCACGACGGCTGCCGACCATCACTATGTCTTTCCACGCGGGCAGACGCGCCTGATCGACGCCGAGATTGCCGCCGCCGCGCGCCTGGGCATCCGCTTCCATGCCTGCCGGGGAAGCATGAGCCTGAGCGTCAAGGACGGCGGCCTGCCGCCTGATTCGGTGGTGCAGAGCGAGGATGAGATTTTGGCGGATTGCGAGCGGGTCATCCGCAAGTACCACGATCCCCGGCCGGGCGGCATGGTGCAGATTGCGCTGGCGCCGTGCTCCCCGTTTTCCGTTACCAAGCGGCTGATGGTTTTGATGGCCGAGTTGGCCCGGCGGCGCGGCGTCCGCCTGCACACCCACCTGGCGGAAACGCGCGATGAAGAGGACTATTGCTACGCGCGCTACCGGCAGCGGCCGGTCGATCTGCTCGAAGAGACGGGCTGGCTCGACAGCCGCACCTGGATTGCCCACGGGATCCACCTGAACGGGTTGGAGCGCAAGCGGCTGGGCCGGGCCGGCGTGGGCGTGGCCCACTGCCCCAGCTCCAACATGCGGCTGGGCTCGGGCATCGCCCCGGTGATTGAGCTGCGAAAGAATGGCTGTGCGGTGGGACTGGGTGTGGACGGCAGCGCCTCCAACGACGGCTCGCACCTGCTGGCCGAGGCCCGCCAGGCGCTGCTGCTGGCCCGCGTAGCCCACGGCGCGGCGGCCATGACGGTGATGCAGGCGCTGGAGATGGCCACGCGCGATGGCGCGCGCTGCCTGGGCCGCGATGATATCGGCAGCATCCAGCCGGGCAGGCGCGCCGACATCGCCCTGTTCGATCTCCGGGCGCTGGAGTACAGCGGAGCGGGCGCGCCGCTGCCCGCGCTGTTGCTGTGCGCGCCCACGCGCGTCCACACGCTGGTCGTCGAGGGCCGCGTGGTGGTGGAAGACGGGCAACTATGCGCGTTGCGGCTGGAGCCCGTGCTGCGCACCCACCGCCGCCTTGCCGCGCGCTTGCGCCGGGAGTAGGAACCACAAAGACACAAAGAACACCAAGTCCCACAAAGCCGACCGGCAAAGCGCGGAGCACGCCGCGGCAACGGAGACACTCAGTTTTTCTCTGCGTTTTCTCTGCGGCCTCAGCGTCTCTGCGTTGAACCCCCGGCTGTGGCAGCCGATGGCCGAAGGCGGTAGATCACGACGGAGCCCGTTCTCTCAGCTAATTCATAATTGGCCAGCCAGGGAGCCAGGTCCGGGTACTTCTCGATGCCCAGCGAGCTGTTGTACGGCCCGATTCCGTCCACGATGATGCCGGGGCGCGACCGCATCAGCTCGCGGCGATTCTCCTGGATAAAGGGCGCGCGGAGCGCGTCGGACCGGAACAGGTGGCGGTCGGCCAGCACCCCGGACAGGGGCTGCGACTCCAGGAAGCGGGTGGCGGCGGGAAGGCCGGTATAGACGTACAGATCGGGCCGAAAACCCCAGACAAACAGCCCGGCGCCGGGTGGCGCCAGGGCCAGCACGCGTTGCGCCGCTTCCTGGCTGTCCTGGTACATGGTGATGTCGCGCCAGGAGTGCGGCCGGCCGGTGAGCAGGTCGCGCGCCAGGATCCCGTAGCGTGGGCCGAACCGCACAAATGGGATAGCCAGCGTCAAAGCCAGCAGGGCCCAGGCCGCCTTGCGCGGCATCAGCGAGTAACCGCGCGCGGCGGCCAGCGCCAAGGGCGGCAGCAACAGGAAGTAGTAGCGGGGGAAGAAGCGCAGGCCCAGCGCGATGCCGGCCAGCGCGAGAAGCGCCCAAGCGGCGAACCGCCAGCGCCCGGATTCCTTGCTGCGCAGCAGGAACCAGGCGGCGCCGACAGCCAGGGCCAGGTGAAATCCCATCCAGTTCGCCGTGCGAACCAGGCCGGCCTGCCAGGGGTGTTCCAGAAAGGTCGTGCCGGCGTACATCGAACCCAGGCGCCAGACTTGCAGCACGTAGTCCGGCAGGCTCCCGCGCGCCGCGAACCAGGCGAGTGCGGCGATCGACGGCAGCGCAAAACCGATGAGCAGGAGGACCAGCGAACGAACCCGCAGCGCAAAGCGGGCAGATCTGCGTTCATCTGCGTTTATCTGCGTCCCATTCCAGGCAAGCCAGAGCCACAGCGCGCAAGCGGCAAGCACAAATACCGCCTTGGCGTTGAGCAACAAGCCGGCGCCGGCCAGCAAGCCGGCGTCCAGCGGGCGTTGCCGGGACGCCAGATACACAGCGGCCAAGTGCGGCAGCAGGAGAAGCGAATCGGCGGCCAGCGGAATGACGGCGGCCGGCAGCCCGAACGTCAGGAAGAAAGCGAGGAAAGCCGCGGCCAGCCACGCTTCCCGCTCGTCCCACAAATCGCGCGCGAACCGCCAGGCCAGCAGGCAGCAGAGCGTCACGAACAGCGCGCCGGCCAGGCGCAGTGGCCAGCCCGGCCGCGCACCCCAGAGCAGGTAGACGCCGGCCAGCCAGGGCGGCTTGTCGAACCAAACGTCGCGGTAAAGTGCCTTGCCGCGCGCCAGTTCCATGGCCGCGGCCATAGGCAACTGCTCCTCGGCCCACAGGATCCGCAGGTGGCACAGGCGCGCAGCCAGCACCACCGGGAACAGCAGCGCGAAGAGCTTGGCGGCCTTCATTCGTCCCATCACCGCAAGACGCGCTCCACGGCTTGCTTCCAGCCGGCGTAAAGCTGCTCGCGCTCGGAAGCGGGCATGGCCGGCTCGAACACCCGGTCTTTCTTCCATAGCGCTTCCAGCTCATCGGTGTTTTTCCAGACGCCGACGGCCAGGCCGGCCAGGAAGGCGGCGCCCAGTGCGGTGGTCTCGGTGCAGGCGGGCCGAACGACGGGCTTGGCCAGGACGTCGGCCTGGAACTGCATCAGAAAATTGTTGGCGGCGGCGCCGCCATCGACCCGCAACTCGCGCAGCGGAACGCCGGAATCGCGCTCCATGGCCTCCACCAAGTCGCGCGTCTGGTAGGCGATGGCCTCCAGGGCCGCGCGGGCCAGGTGCGCGGCCGTGGTGCCGCGCGACAGGCCCAGCAGCGCGCCGCGGGCGTGCGGGTCCCAATACGGCGCGCCCAGGCCCACGAAGGCGGGAACCAGGTACACCCCCCCGGTCGAGGCCACGGAAGCGGCCATCTCCTCGCTGGCCGCCGCCGTGGGGAACAAGCCCAGCGAGTCGCGCATCCACTGCACCGCCGCCCCGGCGATGAACACGCTGCCTTCGAGCGCATACGCCGGTTCGCCGGCGGGCGAGCAGGCGATGGTGGACAGCAGGCGGTTCCTGGAATGCACCGCCTCGGCGCCCGTGTGCAGCAGCAGGAAGCAGCCGGTGCCGTACGTGTTCTTGGCCTCGCCGGGCCGGAAGCAGGCCTGCCCGAACAGCGCCGCCTGCTGGTCGCCGCCCACGCCCCCGATGGGGATGGGCGCGCCGAACCATTCCGGGTCGCACTCGCCATAAATTTGCGAGGACTCGTTGGCCGCGGGCAGCACTTCCGGCGGGATGCCCAGCATGGCGAGCAAGCGGCCGTCCCATCGCCGCTCCTCGAGGTTGAACAACAAGGTCCGAGAGGCATTGGAGAAATCGGTGGCATGCACGCGGCCCTTGGTCAGCCGGTAGATCAGCCACGAATCGACCGTTCCGAACAGCACTTCACCATCGGCGGCGCGCTCGCGCAGCTTCGGCTGGGCGTCGAGCAGCCAGGCGATCTTGGTGCCGGAAAAATAAGGGTCGGCCAGCAGGCCGCTGCGCCGGGTGATCTCCGCCTCCAGCCCGTCGTGGCGGAGCCGCTCACACATTGGCGCGGTCCGGCGGTCTTGCCAGACGATGGCGGGGGCCACAGGGCGGCCGGTTGCCCGCTCCCACAGCACCGTGGTCTCGCGCTGGTTGGTGATGCCGACGGCAGCCAGGTCCCGCGCCGCCAGCCCCGCGCCGGCCAGTGCCTCGCGCCCGGCCTCCAGTTGCGCCTCCCACACCTGTTCCGCATCCTGTTCCACCCAGCCCTCCCGCGGGTAATGGCAGTGGACCGGCCGGCTGGCCAGCGCGCGCTGCCGGCCGTTCTGGTCGAACACGATGGCCCGCGCGCTGGTCGTCCCTTCATCGAGCGCGAGTATGTAGCGCATAACCGCCTATCTAACCACAGGGCTTCGGAAAATTCACCACGGATCCCGCCTTGGGAAGCACGACATAGATGTGAGAATACCAGTGAAATCGTCGCCGCTTGAGCCCGCGAAGCGGGCGACAGTCTGGTAGCCCACAGCGCAAGCTGTGGGTAGCAACAGAGGGGAGAACAAGCCCGCGAAGCGGGCGACAGAAAACGCCGCCAGATTTCTGTCGCCCGCTTCGCGGGCTCATGCCGGCGCGCTTCGAGGGCTCTCGGGCCAGTCTGTGCGTACCTGCTACGTTAGGATTCGGGTGAAGGACAAGAGAACGATGTTTCCAGTCACATTTATGTCGCGCACCCCCCGCCTTGCGGGACGGATGAAAACGGATGAAGAGGCCGCGACCGTAAGATTGAAATGGCGACCCCGCCAGGCGGGGCCGCTGCTACAACCGCGGCTCGGTAGCGGGGGCTTTGCCCCAACGGTCGAGCAGCAGGATGCTCAGCATCAACTGCCGGAGCGGATGGTAGTTGTCCTGGCGGGAGCCGTGCGCCTGGGGAGTGAAGCGGCGGTCGCAGAACAGCAGGTAGCCGGGCAGGCCCTGCTGGCGCAACGAAAACTTCTCATCGATCAGCCGCTGGCTCATGTCGAAATAGCGGACGGCCCAGTCGGCCGGCGCGCCTTCCAGCACTTTCAGCATGGCGAGGAGCGCCTCGTTGTGCGACCACAGGGTCTTCAGGTACAGGTGTTCGCCGGTGGAGCGGAACACCAGGTCGGTCCCCACCGGCCTTTCCTCGGGCCATTGGTAGCAGCCGGCATCCACGTTCACCGCCTCCACCAGCCCGCCGAAAACCGGGTCCCAGCCGACTTCGAAGTGGCGGCGGATGCGCTCGGCGCACGTCTGCCGCAGCTTGTGGTCGCCGATGCGGTCGGCCTCATCCATGATCATCCACAGCGTTTCGATCGAGTGGCCGATGACGGTGTGCCTGGCCGGCTCCGGCAGCCGCGAAAAATCAAAGCGCAGCAGTTCGGTGTTCAACCCGGTGTCGGGATTGAAGTGGCGGTGGATGACGGCATCGACCGAGCGCCGCGCGATCTCCTCGATCTCGGGGTCCTTCCACCGGCGGAGCGCCTGCGTGGCGATGCGCAGCATCACCATCCACAGGCCCTGCGGCCGAAACCCGGGCTCCTCCCCGTCGGCCATGCGGAAATCGGGCTTTTGCGAGCGGCGGAAGATTTGCCTGAGAAGGCTGAAGGCGGTGTCGCGCGCCTGCTCGTCCCGCGCCGCCCAGGCGTATTCCTGCAAGCCTTCGGCGCCGAACAGGATGGCGTAAACATCCCCGCGCGAGGGAGCAATCACCCGGCCCTGGCGCGAGAGCACCTCGGCCCAGCGGCCTTCCGACTGCGGCGCGCATTTCAGCAGAAATTCCTTCGCCTTGCGCGCCACCTCCAGGTGCGCCGGGTTCTTGCCGAAACTGTTATAGAGGAAACTGTAAACCCAGATGCCGCGGCCCTGAAACCAATGGAACTTGTTGGTGTTCACGCGGCGGCCGTCGAAATCCAGCGCGCACATGAACCCGCCGTGCTCGTGATCCACACCCCAGCGCTCCCAGAAAGGAAGCTGCACGTCGAAGAGCTCTTTCCGATACCGCTCCTGCAGCTCCGAGGCCGTAAGACCAGCCAGCTTCATGGGCGAGGGAGGGGTGGCCTGCGCCGGCGCGCCGACGGCTCCGCCGAAACCCGCTGCCAAGAACGATCGCCGCTTCATTGGTAAAAGTTGTACCGCGGGCGTCGCGGCGGCATACTCCACGCCGCACCAACGGCCTCAGGGTTGCCGGCGGGACGCCGGCGGTACATGCTCTACAACACCTGCGCGATTGCCCGCTTCAGCAATTGCTCGCTCGGCCCCACCAGCGACCAGGTCTGCTCATACCCGCCCCGGTCCTGGTAGGCGCGATCGGTGCAAATGTAGGAGGGCCCGCCATCGCCGTAGCCGGCGACGGCCACGAACCGGCCGGCCGCGTTTTCCTGGGCCCAGAGCTGGTACTCGACGAACGGCTCGCCGGGAAGGTGAACGACCCGGACGTCGCCCAGGTGCAGGCAACTGATCTCGATGGGGCGGCCGGCACGCACGCGCTCGATGAACGACAGCACCATGGCCGCCTTGATGCGGTCCACCGGCGGCTTCGCCGGATCGCGCAGCACCGCGCGGCGGTACTCCTCGGAGAAATCTTTCTCGGCGCGCAACGGGAAACGGACCGCCGCTGTTTTCCACACCAGCGGCGTGACCGGAGCGCGGCGGGTCTTCTGGATGGACGCGGCCATGCCGTCGTAGACCCGGTCGGCCAGCGCCTGCCGCCCCGCGGGTGTGCCGTCGTTGTATTTCCCCATGGTCACGTTGCCGGCGCAGCCGGTGAAGTACACCTGGAAGACGCCGCTTTCTTTTTCCAGCCGCTCGCGCGCCAGCCCAGGGACATCGTAGGTGACGCGGCCGTCGTAATAGTAGCTCTGGGGGTGTGTCGCGTAGTAGTGAAGGCGGGCCAGGGGGCGGCCGTCGGAGAAAAACGAAATGGTGCGCAGGAAGCCGTCGATCAGGCCCTCGGGTTCTTTCCGTAGCTCGAGGTCGGCCGTCTTCGACATTCGCGCCACGATGGCGCCGTCGGGGCGCAGCACCCGGCGGGAGGAAGCGACGCGGTCCACCGGCGCCCAACCCGCGCCGATTTCCGTGACGGGCTGGAAGCGGGCGGCGGCCTGGCGCACCGCCGCCGTCGTCCGCTCCACCGCTTGTTCCAGGAACGCCAGCGTGGCGTGCGCCGGTGGTTTCTGCTCGCGCCCGAGGATCTTTACGACATTGCTGTCGATCCCCGGCGCCGTGTGCAAGTGCAGGCACTGGATCGCGACTCGCGAAGCGGTTGTGCCGGCGGCGCGGGCCAGGCGCTCCCGGAACAGGTCATAAGGATCGCCGATCAGCACTTCCCAATCCAGCGCGCACAGCACGCAGACGCCGCCACCGTCGCGGAGGATCACGCCCTTGGCCGACAGCGGGTGCTCGATCGTGGCTGTGGGAGCGACGAAGCCGCAAACCAGCGGTTCGCCCAGCGGCGGGGTGACGTCGGCGCGGAAGACAGCCAGGTCGCAGCCGCCCGCGGCCATGCCGGCGGCCATGCCGCCGGCCGCCCCCGCTAGGCCGCCCAGAAATTCCCTTCGCCCCAGCCTCATGCTCTGCGCCTTACCGGATCTCGCTCTGTAGAGTGACGCGCTTTGTAGCGGCGACCCCGCTTGGCGGGGTCGTCATCTGTCTGGTACCCACTGGGGGCGGCGATCTGAAGATCGCCGCTACACTGCCTGGCGTCTTTGTGGTTAAAAACGCCCCCTACGCCTTGCGCAGCTCCGCGGCATTGGCCTGAATCTTGCGGACGGCCTCGGCAACCTGCTCCATGTCCTGCCGCGTGCCCAGCAGGTTGGAGCTCCACAGCCAGAGCTGCTCGTCGAGGAGCTGATCGTTCACCGGGCAGCGGTTCCGCTCCATGTACGACGCCAGCACCTCGCGCGGATAGACCTTCCGGTAGGCCTTCGACTCCAGCGCCTCCTGGATAAAGGGCTCCCTGTTGAGCGCCGTGTACCCGGTGCTCATGGGGATGCCTTCGGCGCGCAGCGCCTTCAGGAACGTGTCGCGCGGCACGCCGGAGAAATGTTCCTTCTTATAGCGCGCCATATAGATGTGGTACGAGTTGCGCGTGCAGCCCGGATACATTTTCGCCGGCAGGATGCCGGGAATTTCCTTGAGCATGCCGGTGAGGTAGTCGGCGTTTTCCGAGCGCAGGCGGGCGCGCTCCTCCATGCCCTCGAGCTGGGAATGCAGCAACGCCGCCTGGAACTCAGTCATGCGGATGTTGGCACCGCGGGTCTCCCAGGTCGGGCTCCAGAGCGGGGTGAAGTTGCGCTGCAGGCCGCGGCCGTTGTTCTGGAACTTGAAGCACTTTTCGCCGATTTCGTCGTCCATGGTGGCGATCAGGCCGCCCTCGCCCGCCGTCAGCAGCTTGGACACCTGCAGGCTGAAGCAGCCGGCATCGCCCAGGGTGCCCAGCTTGCGGCCGCGCCACTCCCCCAGGTGCCCGTGGCAGGCATCCTCGACCACGCGCAGCTTGTGCTTCTTGGCCAGCGCCAGCACCGCGTCCATGTCGGCCGCGTTTCCGCCCTGGTGCACCGGGATGATGGCCGCGGTCCGCGGCGTGATGGCCTTCTCGATTTTCCGGGTGTCGATCTGGAACGTCTCCGGATCAACGTCCACGAAGATGGGCAGGGCATAGGTCATGAAGACGCAGTTGACCGTGGCGCCGAAGGTGTAAACGGGCACGATCACCTCGTCGCCCGGGCCCACGCCGAGCACGTGCAGCGAGGCCACCAGGGCCATGGTGCCGCTGTTCACCGCGATCAGGTGTTTCGCGCCGAGCATCTTGGCGAACGCTTCCTCGAACCGGTTCGACGTTGCCTTGGCGACCATGCGGCACCACAGGCGCGAGTGCAGCACGTCGAGCAGCGCCTTCTCGTCGGAAGCGCCGAAGTTCGGCCAGGAGGGAAACTTCTGCTTGCGAACCGGCGGGCCCCCGAGCAGCGCCAGCTTGCCTCCTGGCGCCGGCAGCCTGGCCGGCGATTCTGGTTTCGCGGATGTCTGTGCGGCGGCGGAGACGGCGCCCAGACCGGCGGCCGATGCCGCAAGAAAACGACGGCGGTTGGGAAAGCCGAGCATAACCTCACCCCCGAGTCGGGATTGCGCGCCCCCCAGTATAGATTAGCTTCAGGTCCAGGGAATCGGCTGCAGCTCTGAAAAATCTCTGTGGTGACAGGTCTCCTGGCTTGTCCCCCGGCCTGCCGGGACGCGGCATGCACTCGGCCGCGCCTCGGTTGCGGCGCTTCCAGCCGGCAGCCGCCGGCCGTCAGCCGATTACTCGCTGGTGCGGCTGTGGGC
>JAPKYU010000575.1 GCA_026394175.1 Acidobacteriota bacterium
TGGACTTCCCCAGCGCCGACACGGTCTGCCGGCGCTTGCTCGAGCGTAACTTTCTGGTCGATTACCGGCCTCAGGCGGGCATTCGCATCGC
The DNA here is from genome assembly GCA_026394175.1 of Acidobacteriota bacterium. Classification (GTDB taxonomy): domain Bacteria; phylum Acidobacteriota; class Terriglobia; order JAJPHL01; family JAPKYU01; genus JAPKYU01. Next base: position 92 of record JAPKYU010000575.1, read on the forward strand.
CCCGCACTTCTACAACTCCGACGACGAAGTGCGCGCCGTCGTCGACCAGATCATTTACGAGTTGCGCGTCAACAAGGCTTCACTGGGCTGAGCTTCCCAACGCCGACGATTCATCTTCAAACGTGGGCCAGGGATCAAAAATGTGAATGTGCTTGATCGCGTCGCGAGGCACCCCGCGAGGCATAACTACCTTCAGCCCGATACTGCGCTGGGCGCATCGGATCGGCAACCGCACCAGCGTGGCAATTCCTCGGCTGTCAATTCTGAGGACTTCAAGGAGGTTCAACACTACTTCTCGAGGTGGACCTGCCAGAGCGGCGTCGAACGCCGCCAGAAGTTTGCCTTCCAGCTCGGGTTGCTTCCAGAACCTGAGGTCATCCGCCAGCCGGATAATCTGGCAGTCACCACGGCGCTCCAGCTCGATTTTCATCGGGTTGCCCCCAGTAGCGAATGGCAAGCACAATACGCCGCTGCGCGCCTGGTGTCAATTTGATTGCTGGCGTTCCAAGCGCCGTTTTAATGTGTTCACAATCTCTGCCGGGATGCCGTAGGATGGCAGTTCCGCCAGAAGGGACCGCTGCGCTGAGGTGGGGCTATTATGATTCATCGTCTGATCGTTCTGCTTCTCGGGTTGGCTGCGTTTGCCTTCGGCCAGCAGGCGCCTCCGACTTTCGAAAACGTGCGCTATGGGCCGCACGAACGAAACGTGCTCGACCTATGGCAGGCACGTTCCACCAAGCCCACGCCGCTGATCGTATTCATCCACGGCGGCGGCTTTGTCGGCGGCGACAAGGCGAAGGTGCGCGACACCCCCATGGTAAAGAGCGCGCTGGATGCGGGCGTCTCGTTCGCCGCCATAAACTACCGTTTCCGCACCACGGCGCCCATACAGGACATCCTCCGCGACTGCGCCCGCGCCATTCAGTACATGAGGTACCGCGCCGCGGAATGGAACATCGACAAGAAGAGGATTGCCTCTTACGGCGGGTCGGCCGGCGCCGGCACTTCCTTGTGGCTGGCTTTCCATGACGACCTGGCCGATCCCAAGAACCCTGACCCGGTGCTGCGCGAATCAAGCCGCCTGTCGGCCGCAGGCGCCAACAGCACGCAGTTCACTTGCGACGTGCTTCAGTGGGAGGAAGTGCTGGGCGCTCCCGCCGAGAAATTCTATTCGGAAGGCGCCGAATTTTACGGCCTCAAGACAGTGGAGGACCTGAAGTCGCCGGAAGGAAAGCGAATCCGCGCCGACGTGGATATGCGCGGATTGATCACGCCCGACGACCCGCCCGTCTACCTCTCCAGCCCGCAGCCGGGCGGGCCCCCGAAGGACAGAGGCCACTACGTTCATCACCCCAAGCATGCCCGCGCAATCAAGGAGCGTTGCGACCAGCTTGGCGTCAAGGCCGTTCTCTATGTCCCGGGAGACGGCGGCGAGCGGCCGCCCGCCGGCGACCAGACCCTGCTCCAGTTCCTGCTTCGCAACCTCGGCGTCCGCTGACAGGCGCACTTGCCGCTCTGCCTTCTGCTGCTAGATCTGCACGATCTCAGAGAATGATACGGGAAAAAATCTTTGGGAGGTGGTACGCCCGGCTGGATTTGAACCAGCGACCTTTGGTTCCGGAGACCAACGCTCTATCCAGGCTGAGCTACGGGCGCAATCAAGATAGCTTCTTATCCTTCAGTGTAGGCCCTTGGCTGGCCCTCGTCAAGCCGATACATCTCGCGCACAATTGGGGCACGACGCGCATCCACCCTCTCCATTGCCCTCCTCGCCGCCCCCGCCCATGTCGGTCCAGACGCTGCCATGGGAAGGCTCGAACGGCCTGATACGTCCTGGCGCCGAAGACGCCATCCACCGTCACCGGATAGCCACGCTCAGTGAGCAACCTGTGCAGTTCTGCAACCTCCGGACCCTGGCCGCCCTTCTTAGGCGTCGCGGGCGTGGATTCCACCTCCTGCTTTCTACGGCTCTCATAGCGCGCTCAGATTCGCTCTGCGCGTCGGATGGTCCAGAAATCATCCGCCAGGTCTCGATTCGCGAGATATTCGTAAGGGATGGTGAAATACCCCTTGATACCCCAGTCTTCTCCCCATGAATTACGAACGAGGAACGTCTTCTGCGCGTCGACGTAGCCAACCGCCAGCACGGCATGGCCGCCGGTCAAGCGCTCGGTTGCCCCAGGCAGCGGCGCCACACCGGTCCTGGTCACTTCCTGAGATTCAAAGCTCTGGTAAACCGCAAAACCGAACACGAACGGGTATCCTTCGGCAAGGCAGGCCCGCATCTCGTCGACGGTGTGGATGCGTGCGTAGGAAGTGATCTGGTGCTTGAGGGCTTCCTTGTAACACGCAGGAGTGGGCTTCGCGCCCCACTTGGCCTCGATGTAAGGCCACTTCTTCTCCGAGCAGACGCCTTGCTTGACCAAGGTCTTGATCCCGTCACGGAGGGCTGCGCCGTCGTCGGATCGAACGCTGTGCTCCAGAACGCGCTCGTGGTAGTAAATGAAGAGACGGCTCACATCGTCGAAGTGGACTTTGTCTTTCCTCTCCAGAAACTCCAGCGCACCCGCCAGGGCGTTGCCGGTGCAACTGTTAAGACCTCCCTGGCTCTCCACCGGAGAACACAGGGACCGCAGATCCACAGCCGGCGGGAGTTGGGCAAGCACCGGCCGCACCGCGCCGTAACGAATGTCACGACTATCCGGCACATCGGGTCTCCAACCGTAGCCAAACTTTTTTCGTTCACCAGGCTTTTTGGCAGCAGCTTGTCTTTTCTTGTCCATGCAAACCCCCTATTCCTTTTTGGCCTCCGTCACCGGCTGCGGACGGCCGTGAGATAAGCATGAAGGAACCCGTCCCAGCCAGTCTTCTTGTTGAAATCCAGCCCGGCGTAAAGCGGCGAAACGACCTGGGTCGGGAAATAAATCGCCACGCCGTGAGAGTGCTTCAGCCCCGAACCCTTGTAGCCCTGGGCCACCACATAGCTGGACTGCACGGCCTGAATGACCTCCTGGCAGTGCTGCGCGATCTCGGAATCCGCGCCGCTCCGCGCCAGCAGGGAGCAGAAGTCCGCGAGATCGATGTTGTCCGGCACATCATAGGTTTGAGCCTGGGCTCGTGCCGCCAGTACGCACTGCCTGATCGAGGAATCGCTCAAACTGGATTTGAGCGCTTTGGCCAGACCCGCGACGGCAGTTGCCAGCCCGTCGGCTTTCGAGAGATCGCAGGCCGACTGCGTCACGGAATCACGTGCATAGGAGGCCAGATATTTGTTTACGATCAGCGAACTCAAGTCGCCCGCGCTCATCGACGGCTTCTTGATGAGTTCCGCCAAAACGGCGTCGTAGGGCCAACCTTCGAGCGGCTCGGTTTGCTCGGAGCCGACTGTGAATGTGGCGCTGTCGTGAACCTGGTACCCCACCTCGGCCATGCTCATCAGGCAGGCATCCATGCCGAGGATGTCCAGTTTGCGCTTCAGCAGTCTTCTGGCGCTCGCGAGAACTTTCTTCATCTCGATGTTGTCAAGGAAGTCTTTGGCGTCGTCATCGAGCAGGATGGCGCGGAGCTTGGCGCCGTGGATGGCGCCGCGCAGCAAACGGCGCACTGGCGCATGAAAGAAAGCATGGCGGATGCGGCCGCTCGCGAGACGGCGCAGACGGCGGTGATGCCGATTGCCGAGCCGACCCGGATCGAAGTGGACGGGGCGGATCTCGCCAAGC
>JAPKYU010000525.1 GCA_026394175.1 Acidobacteriota bacterium
CTCCAGGTGGATGTCGGAGGAGCGCTGCTCGACGGCCCGCGCGATCATGTTGTTCACCAGGCGGATGACCGGCGCTTCGCTGGCCATGTCGCGCAGGTGCTCGACGTCCTCGCTGTCGGCCGCCTGCGCCGGCAATCCCCCGCCCGCCTCCTCGGCTCCGCCCTCCTCGGGATAGTATTTCTCCAGCGCCGATGCCACCTCGCCTTCCGAGGCCAGCAGCGTGCGCACGTTCAGCTTGGTGAACAGGCGGACCGCGGAAACGGTGTCGAAGTCCAGCGGGTCGGCCATGGCCAGCACCACCGTCGAGTCTTCCACGGCCAGGGGCACGAAGTGGAATTGCCGCATGAAGCGCGGCGAGAGCCCTTCCAGTTCCGGGGAAACCGGCGGGAAATCGCCGGGGCCGGCCAGCGGGATCTGCAACTGCTCGGACAGCGCGGCCAGCACCTCGCGCGCCGCAATGAAGCCGAGATCCGACAGGATCTTCCCCAGCTTCTCGCCGCGCAGCGACTGCACCGCCAGCGCCCTGTCCAGTTCCTCGGCGTCCAGCAGGCCCTTCTCCATGAGGATTTCGCCCAGGTGCTTCATCAGAACTCCCGCAGGCTGACAACCCGCGCCAGCGCGGCCGGCTCCGGCGCCGCGCCGCGCGCTTTCAATTCCAGCAATGCCTGGCGCCTGGCCTGCGCCACGACCTGGCCGGGAATGTTGGCCTGCTGGCGGACATTGAACAGGTGAATCACGATGGCCACGTTCTCCTCGCCGGGAAGCTGCGTCAGCGCCGTGCCTTGCTCCGCCAGCACCTCGCGCAGCCGGTTGCGCAGCTCCTTGAGGCGCAGCGGCTTCTGTTCCTGCTCCAGCTTGATCTCGTTGTCGAGCGCCTGCTTGGAGGTGAACGGGGAAAGCACGGCGACCGGGTACAGGTTCAATTCGGCGTGCACCACCACGCCGAACCCCTCCAGGTACGTGCTCTTGGGCTCTCCCAGGATCACGAACGGCCGGGCCTCGAACATTTTCAGCAGGGCGTCCTGGAGCCGCCGATCGAATTGGTCCATCTGGCGCTTGAGCGCGGCAAAGTCGCGGCCGGGAGCGCCGGCCTGCGGTGGCGCAACTGCGGCGCAGATGCCCACCAGGAGAGCGACGGCCAGCGCGGCCGCAATCCGCATTCCGCGACCTGTCCCGGCCCCGCCGGGGTCCGCAATCCGCAATCTCATGGCCGGTCTCCTTTCTCAGCCGGCAGGCGGCTGGCAACCAGCTCCAGCGCCGTGCGCGTCCGGCTGGCCTCCTTGTAGAACACGTTCTGAGTGGCCTCGAAGTATCTCATCTGGCCGGCAAGAGCCAGCAGGGTAGCGCGCTGGCGCTGGTCCAGTTGCGACAGCGCCGCCTCGAGCCTGGCCGCGGAGGCCGCCTGTTGCCGCTGCTCGCTCTCGCGGATGGCGGCGGCCATCAATTGCTGGGCCTGTTCGCGGGTGAGCAGGCCAGCGGGGAGTGGCACAGACGTTCCTGCCGGTGCAGACTTTGTTGTCGCCGTGGTGGCAGCCGGCGCGTGGCCGAAGGCCAGCTCCCAACGGCCCTGCTCGATCACCAGCCGGGCGCGCGCCAGCGCCAGGCCGCAGGCCAGCACGGCCACCGCCACGGCCACCCCCACCGGGATGGCAAACGTACGGCTCCCCAGCCAGCCACGCAGCCCGCCCTTGGCCGCCTGGCCCGAGACAAAGGCGATGCGCTGCGGCATCTCCTCCTGGGGCAGGCCCTGGACCAGCAGCTTGCGGGTCAATCTCAGGTTGACCAGCTCGGCGCGGCAGGCCGCACAGCCCGCCAGGTGCGCTTCGATCTGTTTGCGCTCCTCGCTGCCGGCCTCGTCCAGTACCAGGTCCACCAATGCTTGCTTTGTTTCTCCGCAGTTCATAGGAACCTCGCAGTGACAAGTGACAAGTGACGAGCGGCCGCCAGTGACCGCCTGTTCGCCTCTTACTTGTCACTTGTCACATGTCACTCGTCATTTCTGAAAGGCAGCCTTGGCGCCCACGTCTCCGCCGAGCACGCGCTTAAGTTGCTCGAACCCGGCGTAGATCCGTGACTTCACCGTGCTGATGGGGCAGTCGAGGATTTCGGCGATCTCGGCAAACTTGAACCCGTAGATCGCCTTGAGGATGACCGCGTGACGCTGGTCGGCAGACAGCTCTTCCAGGGCGCGGGCGACGAGCAGCTCCAGTTCCAGCGGATAGAGCCGCGTGCTGGAACCGACCGGCAGCGGGCCGCCGGTCATCACCGGGGCCGCGTCTTCGCCTTCCTCCGGCCAGCTTTCCGAGTCCGCCTGCGGGCGGCGCCCGTCGCTGCGGAACTTCGAGCAGGCCAGGTTGTGCGCGATCCGAAAGAGCCATTGGGGAAACTTGTCGGCTTCCCCGAGCCTGGACAGGTTGTTATAGGCCTTCAGAAACGCTTCCTGGGCCAGGTCCAGCGCATCGTCCCGGTTGCCGGTGAGCCGCAGCAGGTAGTTGTAGAGCTTCTTCTCCCAGCGGGACACGAGGAGGTTATAGCCCTCGACGTCGCCGCCGGCCGCGCGCTCGACCAGCTCTCGATCCCCGACTGTCCGGAACAGCAAATTGGCTCCCCGCATTGCAAGACGCCAAACCGGCCCAAAAAGACGAACCGATGGCCGGAAACGTGAAAAAAGTATAACATGGGCGCGGATTCGACTTTTTCCCGATCGGCGGCGTCTTACAGTGTGAGGCATCTTCTCCAAGGAGTCACGTCAGGCCCGCCGCAGCGGCGGGCTTTTTTTCAGGTGTCAGGTTCGCTTTCCCTGGCACCTGGCACCTGACACCTGATTGGGGGAGGCGTTGAAGCCGGAATTCTCGATCGTCATCCCCGTGCACAACGAAGAACCGCACCTGATGGCGTTGTACTCCGCCATCCGGGAGGTGATGGAGGCGCGGTATCCGTCGTTCGAGATTATTTTCGTGGACGACGCCTCCACCGACGGTTCCTTCTGGCTGCTGGAAGAACTGGCGCGAAACGACGAGCGCGTGGTGGCCATCCAGTTGCGGCGGAATTTCGGGCAGAGCGCGGCGCTGACAGCGGGATTCGACGCGGTCCATGGCGCCATCGTCATCGCCATGGACGGCGACCTGCAGCACGACCCCGCCGACATCCCCAAGTTGGTGGAAAAGATGGCCGAAGGCTACGACCTGGTCAGCGGCTGGCGTTACCCGCGCGTGGATAATTTGCTGACGCGGCGGCTGCCCTCGGCCATCGCCAACTGGTGCATGGCCAGGCTGTCGGGCATCCCCATCCACGATTTCGGCACCACCTTCAAAGCCTACCGCCGCGAGGTCATCAAGGACGTGAACCTGTACGGGGACCTGCACCGCTTCATCCCGGCGCTGGCCGACGTGGACCGCAGGCGGGTGGCCGAAGTGCCCATCCGCAACATCCCCCGCCCGGCGGGTGACTCCCATTACGGGCTGGGCCGCACCTTCCGGGTGATGTTCGACCTGGTGACGGTGCGCTTTCTGCGTCACTACCTGACGCGGCCGCTGCATTTCTTCGGCAACCTGGGCCTGCTGGGGCTGGTTTCCGGCGGCGCCTGCCTGGGCTTCGTGCTGGTGAAGAAGCTGCGTGGTGTGCCCGTTTTCCTCGAGCACGGCCCGTTGCTGCTCACCGGATTCCTGCTGGTGCTGGCCGGGGTGCAACTGATCTGCACGGGCCTGATCGGCGAGATGGTGATGCGGACCTATTTCGAGTCGCAGAACCGGCGCGTCTACTCGGTGGCCCGCGTCGTCACCCAGCGCCATTCCGAATCCGAAGCCGACACCCGCTCCACCCGCGCCTGACCGCGGGGCCGTTCGAAGCCGCGCCCCTGGCGCGTCACTCCCCGGCTACACTTCGCCCGCTTTGCGGCAAGCCGCCACCCAACGTGGGTCTTCCAACGCGGCATCCAATTCTGAGCCGAGGAGGCGGGCGGTTCTGCGGTTCTCCGGGAGGCCGCTGATGAACTCGTCCAGTTCGGCCCGTAAGTCCTCGGGCCACTCGGGGTATCCCCCAAGACGCTCGTGGCATCGCTTCAACCGGCCGGAACCGGCTGTGTCGCGAGTTATCTGCCGGTGGAATGCGGCATTCAGGTTGGTGGTGCTCTCTCCCAGGCAGACCAAATAGCGCCCCAGTTCCTTCTGCAACCTCAGGCGCGCGGCCGCCACCTGGCGCTCCAGCGCGGCCGCCTCCCGCCTGGCAGCGTTGCTCTTCAGGCTCTCGACAACGGCCCTGCCTTCCTCCCGCGCGCTGCCTTCGGCTTCGGCCCACTGGGCTGGCGGCGGCGTCGTACCGTCCCATTGCTTTAATCGGTCAGTCAGCTCACGGAGCGTGCGGACGGGAACCGCGTTCCTGCCATCGATCCAGTACGCGACCGAACAGCGGAACGCCCCGTCCTGGCAGGCGCCCAAAACCAGCGGCAGGCACTCGCCCGGTCTGGCCAGCGCGCTGTGCAGCTCCCGCAGCCGAGGCTCGAAAGGAGTCAACGGCAGAATGCCGGCGTCCGCTTCCAGCGCATCGGCCCGCGCGCCGAACCTGCTCTTGGGGAACTTCCCGCCCGAGACCGTGCAGGTTGCCGACTTCGGGTCGAATTGCACCCGCACGCCGAGACCCGGCTCGACGAGCCGCAGCGCCTGGTACAAATCCTCGCGCGTGTAGGCGGGCGGCAAGGCCGACGGCGGCAGGGCGAGGCTTTCCATGTATGTCTCGCCGGCCAGCGGGTCCAGTTCGGCCGCTCGGGCGGCCTGTTCCAGGGCGCCGGCGTCGACCGGCTCTTCGCCGCGCAGCATGCGCCGCGCGCGGGCCAGCACCGGCTGCATGGCGCCCACGAAGTGCTCGAACAATCCGCACCGCCGCCGCAGCGCCCGGTACACCTGGTCGTCCACGCTGTTTTCCAGGAACAGATTGACCACGCGGACCGTGTCGTACTTCTGCCCGATGCGGTCGATACGGCCGATCCGCTGCTCGACCCGGCTGGGGTTCCACGGCAGATCGTAGTTGATCAGCCCGGCCGCCGCCTGCAGGTTCAACCCCTCGCTGGCGGCGTCGGTGCACAGCAGCACTTGCAGACGCCCGTCTTGCAGCGCGGCCGTGATCTCGCCCTTCTCGACCGGCTTCCACTGCTCGCCGTCGCGCAACAGCCCGCCTGCGCCGCTGTAGCAGGCCAGCGCGGCGCCATAGAGCGGCGCCAGCGCGTCGCGCAGGTACTCAACCGTGTCGGTATATTCGGAAAAGACAAGCACAGGCCGCCCGTCTTCGGTGATCCGCCGAAGTTCACCGAAGAAGAAGTCGCGCTTGCTGTCGCGGGCGCCGAGTTCGCCAAGTTTTCTCAGGACCTCC
>JAPKYU010000379.1 GCA_026394175.1 Acidobacteriota bacterium
GAGGAAATCGAAAACGCCGAAGCCGTGGCTGGCATAGGGATTGAAGAAGCCGCGGTACGGTTTGCGCAGGTCGCGCGGCCCGATCATTTCCTTCCACTTGTACAGGTGGCCATCGGGCAACTTATTGATCATGGAGCCGTCGTAGCGGACTGCGGTCACTCCCATTTCCTTCAGCGCCTCGACCAGGTCCTTGCGCACGGGCAGGCCCGCAAAACGGCCCCACGGCCCCGGCTGCAGGAAGGCATATCCCATCGTGATTGAGCCGGGCTGCTTGAGGCTGATCGCGAACCGGCCCGCGTCGTCGCCGGCGCTGGGCGTCAAGGTGAATTCCAGGCGGCGGTACTCGGCGCCGGCCGGCACGCGCAGCGACTTCTCGGCCAGCTTTTTCGATCCGCTCGAATCGCGAAGCGACACCCAGACGGCGGTATCGCGCTCGGCCCGGATACGCAGCAGGCCCTCATACGCTTTTCCGGCCACCAGGCGAATGCCCCACCGGTTCAGGCCGGCGTTGTCGATGCCGAGTTCCCCGGCGCCGGAGTCGAACGACAGCCGCTGGCTCTGGCGGCCGATGAATGGCGCGGCGCGCTCGAAGCGGAACGAGCCGCGCGCGCTTCCTTGCTCGAACGCGCGCCAGTGGCGGCTGACCTGGCGGCCGGCGTTGGCCGTGTTCAGCAACGCCTGGCGCTTTTCGGCCGGCAGCTCCTCGAGCGATACAGGAGTAGCGTTGTTGCGCAGCGGAAGGCCCAGCACCTCCCGCGCCGCGTTGTGCTCCCAGACCCGGCCGCGGAAGCCCCACAGCTCGATCTGTCCCTGGTCATTCTCGCCGACGAACACCTTCAGCCGCTCCTTGCCCTCCAGTCCGAGCACCGCGCTATCGACGTGTTCCTGGAAAGATTCGCCGTACAACAACTGGCTGTAAAGCCCGCCGTAGCATTGCGAATTGAGGTCTTCGAGGTTGACGCCGATGAAGCGCGGCGTGATGCGGTGCAGCTTCCGGGCCGCATCGATGCGAATCTGGGCCCCCGGCGCGGCCTGGGGGCCATGCTCCGCCGCCATCATCAGCAGGCCCGCCGCCAGGAGCGCCGTTATAGCAAATCGTCTGAGAATCACGCGCCGCATTCCGGTAGTGTAGCCTGCTGAGTGCCGACTGACGAGAGATGAGTGACGGTGTGCATTCTGCCGCACTTGGGCGAGAATATACCTACCGCATTAGCCATGCAGGGGGACGCAGCCCGCTGAAACGGGCTGCGCCGCCGCATCATGAATAATTCGGGCTGACCGTTCAGAGGCGCTTCTGGCGGCTGCGCCCACACCAGAAAACTCACGCGTGCATTTTCACCCAGGCTTCTTCGGCTTGAAGCGCCGCGATGGCCCTGGGCTGAATCTTGCGGTACACCTGGGCGGGAGGCAAAGGGCTGCCGTCAACCTCCAGCAGGCGCGCCACGGGAATGCCGAACAGCCGCTCGTTTTCCTCCAGGAAGGGACGGATCACTGCCCAGTCGCGCTCTTCCAGCCGGGCAAACTCCCCGCCGTTGAGTTGCTCCTCGGAGACTTTTCCGTGCGGGTCGCGGATGTAAATGGCGCCACCGGAAGCCAGGGAAAACAAGTTGCCGCCGGGGTAGGGAGTATCCATCTCGAGGATCTGGCCTTGGTCATTCAAGACGATCCCGTTGAGGATAGCGAAGCCGCCGCCTTCCAGCGGGTCCCCGGCCATAAACGACTCGGCTAGATAATCCAGGCAGGTCCCATTGATGACCACGCGGGGCTTGCCGACGGCGTTGATGAGGGGCCGGCCCGCCGCGCTGCCCAGCACGAATGCTTGCCCGCCCTTGCCGGCATAGAGAAACGTCTGGCCGACACTGCCGTAGACGACGAGTTTCCCGTCTTTCATGATCTGGGCCAACTGATCCTGCGCGTCGCCATGAACAAAAACTTCCGCCCCATCGATGCCCGAGGCCAAATAGTCTCCCGAGGCTCCGTAAACGTCGATCGAGACGCCTTTGGTGTCCGGGCCCAGGCCGTTGGCGATAAACCGATGCCCCCTGGCGTGCGTCACCATGAACTTTCGAAAGCCGCGTTGGTAAAGCCGAACGATTTCGCGGGCCAGCGAGTGCTCACCCTGTGCCGCGAAGCCGCCGGCGTGGATAACGGCCGTCTGCGCCGGCGCGGAAGGGCCGGGCGGAGAATTTCCCGCGCTCACGAAGGCATAGGCTACAGAAGGGGATTGGCGGATGGACCCGACGATCGCTTCCAGGCTCTGATCGAAGAGTGACAGCATGCTGCTCGGCCGCATCGAGCCCGTGGGATAGCGGCGGTCCATCAGCAGCGTGAGGACTTCCAGTGCCCGCCTGCGGTCATGGTCGTTCCCGGCAGTGCGCCCCAGGGCCTCGAGAAATGCCAGCAGGTTTCCATAGTCCCAGCCCAACAACCGCTCCCTGGCCCATGCGAACAGCCCAGGTGTGGGAACGTCGGGCAGCGCGATGCCGGTCCGCACGGCCGTGGCGCGCGCCTGGTATGGCTCCTGCGGCGCGCTTGCTTGGATGGGCCGGCCGAACTTGTCCGTGCATACGAACCTGGCGGGGCCATTCCCGTCGGCCTGGACGGTGAAGATAAAGGCCCCGCCGTCGGTGTGGCTGCCGCCGCGCGCGTTCCAGTAGAGATCGGCGTGCGTCCAGAATCGCTGATCTTCCGAGGCCAGGCTTTCCAGGGCGGCGTCGATGGCCTGCTTCTCCGACGCCGCGAAACCGATCGAGACAGGACCTTGCTGCAAGGCAAACACCTGCGGCCGCAGCATGCTGGTATCGGTGATGCCGATCAGGCGGTAGGCCCCCTGTGCCTGGGCGGATTGGGCGATCAGAAAAAACCAGGGCCCGTCAGGCGACCCGTGAATATGCACGGTCTGAAGTTGGTGGTAGATCGGCTTCTTTTCCTCGGGCAGCAGTGTGAAGTCCCGCTCCGTTGTCGGCGCCAGCGATTCGATCACGTATTCCAGCGGATACGAGTAGGTCCGGTGCAATAGATCGAAGACCAGCACCGAAACTTCCGTATCGGTCAAAAAAAGAGGGTAGATGTTGCGCTGAGCGAGGTACTCGCAGATGGAGGAATAGTTGGCGAAGTCGCCGTTGTGCACCAGGGCTTCGTGCAGTCCGACGAAGGGATGGGCGCCGCCGGGATGCCACACCTTGCCCTTGGTCGGGTAGCGATGATGGCCGATCCAGACGTGGGCGCGCATACCCTCCAGTTGGTAATAGCGAATCACGTCATCACCGTAACCCACCATCTTGAGCGCCAGCATGTTCTTGCCATGCGACAGGACGAAGGCGCGCTTTTCGCCGGCCGAGGCGTAAAACGTGCGGTTCAGGCCATAGCTGTTTTGGTAAACAATCTCGTCCTCGATGCGATTCCGGGGGAGGGCCGGCGCCGCTGCCGCCTCCAGGCCATTCTTCTTCCTGAAGGCTTCCACGGCTCCGGGCTTCACCCGCCCGAAGTACAAGAAAACTTCCGGCGGTTTGACATCGAGCCTCCCAACGATCCCCGAGTCATCTGTGCCCGGCAGGGAGCGCGCATGATCGATCTCGAAGGTCGGCTCAATGTAGCTGCGTTCGACTTCCAGCCGGGCGCGGGAGTCGAGATAGGCGATGGCGAGCAGGTAGTCGTTTTCCAGAATCTCCTGGGTGACACCCCAGTCCTCGGGCGCCAGTCCCACCGCGGCGATGCCGCCTCCCTTGCCGTTGCCGCGATTGCGCATTTGCGTTAATGCCTGGAGCAGATGGCGTGCCGGAATCCTCTCGCTCGCGGCCATCCCGATTACGCCGCACCCCCCCTCGGCCTCAGCCTTGCGCCACACTGCTCGCGTACCGCCTTCGGGGATAAGAGATTCTCTGGAGGCCAGGAACCTGGCGACAGTTTCCGGTTGGGTTATCACCGCGTTTCCTCCTGGCTGCGATAGAGCAGCAGATCCGTTCTGCCCACCAGGTCGCGAATGCTGGAAAGCCCCAGCCGGCGCAGGATATCGCTGAGCTGCAGTTGGAATGACTGATACAGCTTGCCGAGCCGCTCGGCAGCCCAGTCCGTCTCCACTAATTGCGAGAGCTCCGGATCGGTGGTGCAAAGCCCAAAAGGACACCCGCGGCCACGCTCGCAGTTGCCGCATCGCGTGCAGCCCAGCGCCACCAGCTCCGTGGTGCCCAGGACGGCTCCGTCCGCGCCCAAAGCGATGGCCTTGGCAATGTCATCGGCCGTGCGTATCCCGCCGCTGGCCATAAGCACCACCTCACCTCGAATGCCCTCCTGCAGCAGGCAGCGGTGGACCTTGGGGAGGGCGAATTCAATGGGCATGGCAATGGTCTTCTTGGCGATTTCCGGGGCCGCGCCCGTGCCTCCGTAACTGCCGTCAATGTGCACAATGTGCGCCCCGTCGTAGTAACTGCCCACCGCTACCATGTCGATGTCCGTGGGGGTGGAGACCTTCACGGATACCAGGGCTTCCGGGTTGATGGTCTTGACCCAGTCCACGTGCTTCTTGTGGTCCTCGACGGAGTAAACGCTGTGAAACGGAAAGGGCGAGAAGAGGCTGACCCAGGGAAGCGACTCGCGCATGGTGGCCACGGTGGCCGTCACCTTATCGCCCAGAAGGTGCCCTCCCAGACCGGGCTTGGCCCCCTGGGCATACTTGAACTCGACAATGGGCGCGTATTGGATCGTCTCCTCTCTGACCCCGAACATGCCGGTGGCAATCTGGGTGATCACGTGGTCCTTATAGGCCAGCAGCGATTCCGGATATCCTCCTTCGCCGGTACAGGTGAAGGTCTTCCAGACCTGGGCCGCTTGGGCTCGGGCGCGCATCACCGGCTCGCTGATGGAGCCAAAGGACATCCCGGCTCCATAGAAGGGGACGGGAATTTCGATGCGGCGATCATAAGGCCGGCGATTGAGCGGGATGGAGAGATCAATGGTCACGGTGTCGGGAAGCCACCGATCCTGGGGAAAGAATTTGAAATCGAGCCTGTCGAAACCGCCGCCGGAATTGCCCACCCGGTGTTCCAGCCCATTCGTGGGCGGCATTCCGGTTTCAGCCTGCAGCCAGGTGGACAGAATCAGGTCCGCGGTCCAGCGGTAGTCTCCCAGTGCTGGCGGCCGGCCTTGTTTCAACCCCGGCCAAAGGTGAAAGCCCCGGCGTAAGCGTTCGGTATGTTTCTCGATGACGAGTTGTTCGGCGGTCCTGCTTCTATTGTCCATAGCCCTCAATCCCGGAGAAGGCTTCGCGCTCCAGGTCCTTTTGAAACATGGCACGGCCTATCTCGCCCCGGAACCGGCGGACATCCCGCAGGCCGGCGGCTCCCAGCACCTCCAGCAGTTGATCGCGCCAGGAAGCCAGCAAATTCTCCACGCGCTGGACACCCCAGTTGACGGTCAGCCTTCTGGGCAGCCGGAAGCGGCTACCTTGGCGATCCAGGCACTCGCCGAGGAACCGAGCCTGCAGGGCTGCCAGCAGGGGTGTATCAAGCGCGATCGCGTCCAGACCGCAGATAATGGCCTTGGGAACGTGCTCGGCGGCGATGATCCCTCCGCTCCCCAGCAGGGTCACTTCGTCCCGGCGCCCCGCCTCCACGAAGGCCCCGTGAGCCTCCCGGATGAGGTCCAGCACGAACCGCCCATCCGGTCCCAAACCATGATAATTGGCCACCAGGTGGAACACGCGGATCCCGGAATGATAGTGCTTTAACAGCTCCTTGCTGGAGCCCAGGTCGTGCCGCAAGCAGATCGTGCTCTCGGCGAAGCGCCTGCGAATCTCCCGGAAGAGCGCTTCGTTCCAGCCATCCAGCTCGATCATTAGCGGAGTGAAACGGAGCTCGGTGAGTGCGTCCGCATCCTCGCGGCTGACAAGTGGAATGATCTGCCGCCCCTGGAGCGCGAACCTGTTGAGCGCCCCAAGCGGCAAGACGGCGAACGTTTCTGCTACTTGGGCGGCGGCTGCAACAATCTGCAGGAATTTGCGCGATACGACTGAGGCGGGCGGGACATCGAACAGAACTGGGATGGGAATGGAAAAGGTCCGTGCGCTCTCCCCAGTCGCCGCCCCCTGCTCATTGAAACTGAGGAATGGCGGCTTCTGGCCAATATCCACGGCTGTGGAAATGAACTCCCGGCCATGGATGCCGTCGCGGGTAGGGCGGACGATTTCCGACATGTCCGTCCACATCCCGTCCCAGCCTTCGCCACCGAAGGGGCCCCGGTAGCCCGCGCCTTTTACCGGTATCCTCCCGGTTCGTGCCTCGTAGCAAATCGTGTCCACTTGCTCCGGCGTAAAGTACGAGTCACCCAGAAGCCGATGTTCGGGCTCGGGATAAACCTGCACCATTTCCGGATACTCGATGGTGCAGCGCAGGCATCCCACACAGCAATAATTCCTGGGCGCAAATCCCCCTACAGGCCCCGAGAAGACGCCATAGACGCAGGGCCGGCTGAGTGCGACTTCTCGGTTTCCCCGATAGCGAATCAGTTCTTTGAGCAGATGCGTGGCCAGGCCATGCTTTTTGACTTTTACCCGAGTGCGGTTCGGGAATGGCGCGATTTCGAGTGCGGGGCTGGTTTCAACGTGGTAGCGCTGATACATGTAGTCGTCCCAGTGATGGGCCGGTCGCGATTTTAGCACGGGTGGATTGATCGCGTGCCCCGACAAGAAATAGGCCGGTGGCGGCATTTCCCTGGCGCGCGGCGATGTACACTGTACATCGTGAAGAGGACTCAGCTCTACATCGAGGACGATTTGTGGGCGGTGCTCCGCATCCGCTCACGGCAATCGGGAGTGTCCATCTCTGAACTGATGCGGCAGGCGATTCGGGATCGGTATCCCAGCGGTGCCGCCCGGCGTCAAGAGGCCATGCGGGCCGTGGTCGGCATCTGGAAGGACCGGTCCGATCTGCCAGACACGGAGAGCTATGTGCGGCGGCTTCGCAAGGGCAGCCGGATCAAGAGAGTTGCTCCTTGAAAACGGTTCTGATCGATTCCGACGTTCTCATCGAGGTTTCCCGGGCGCGGGACCCGGACCTGCTTGCTCGCTGGAATGAGTTGAGCGGCAGCGAGGTCGTCGTCTTGTGCTCCCCGGTCACTATCGCTGAGGTTTGGCACGGCGCGCGGCCACGTGGGTGCCGCTGCGGTAATTGTGGATTGCGGATTTCAAACGGATGGCCACGGCAGTCCGCATATTAGGAAGATCCCATGCAACTTGTCCGACCCAAGAGGCTGGCGATGGTGGCGGTGATTGGCGTCGTCGCGGGATTGATGATCATGGCAGTTGTCGTGCGCCTGATCGAAAACCGGTTCATCTATTTCCCGCCGCGCTATCCCGAAGGATTCCTCCCGGTCGCGCAGTATCCGTTTCGGTTTGAGGACGTGTGGCTGACGGCCGACGACGGCGTGAAGATCAATGCCTGGTACGTGCCGAACCCCGCCTCACGAAAAGTCCTGCTGATGTTCCATGGCAACGCGCTGAACCTCGGGCAGGATGGAACAGGGCGCCTGGATACGTTCGCGCGCCTGGGTGTCAATCTGCTGGAAATCGACTACCGAGGATACGGCAAAAGCGAGGGAACGCCGCACGAAGCCGGCCTTTATCGCGACGCCGACGCCGCCTACCGCTACCTGCGCGAGATAAAGCGGCACCAAGCGAGCGAAATCTGCATCTACGGCCACTCACTGGGCAGCGCCGTGGCCACCGATTTGGCCTCGCGGCGAGAGTGCGGTGGTTTAATCATTGAAAGCGCGTTCAGCAGTGGCCGCGAAATGGCGCGCCGCATGTTCGCCATCCCGCTTTTCCATTACCTGCCAAAGACCAAGTTCGACACCCTCGCCAAGATCCGCACGGTGCGCGCGCCGATCCTGGTCATCCACGGTGCGGACGACAATTTGATCCCGATGTCGATGGGGAAAGCGCTGTACGAGGCGGCGCCGCACCCGAAGTCGTTTCTCGCCGTAGCGCGCGCGGGCCACGACGATGCTTTCATCACCGGCGGCGAGAGGTACATTGAGGCGCTGCGCCAGTTCGTAGGTCCGTAAAGCGGTGAAAGCGGAAGGCGGAAACCGGCAGGACCGAGCCCGACGGCTTTCCTTGGTCTCCGGCGGGGATCTGCCGGGGGGATGCCGGAGCGCTACTTCAGCAGCAGGGCGCGGAAGCCGGCCTGGATGAAGTGCTGATCGGCGGCCAGGGCCTCACGGATTCCGCGCTCGCCCATAACTACAAACGACACGCAGTCCGTAAGACTCCATCCCTTGTCAGCCCTTTCTGCATAAAGCCGAAACCCCGTCTCGAACAGCTCCTGGCTGAGAGAAATGACCTCGATATCGGGGTCGCTCCGGATGTCGGCTATCAAGGCGATCGCCAACACCCGAAAACGCTGGTTCGCCAACGCGTCGCCGATCTCAAGCAGAATCGCTTCTGTCGTCACAAGTCGCGACGGGATGGTCGTAGCAAGGACGTGGGCGCGTTCGTGCAGTTGATCGTCGGCGTTGGTAAGGGCGAGCCAGTAACCGGTATCCGCAAACAAAACAGGACGATTCATCGCTTCGGTGTGCCGTGCAGGTAATGGTCGTGCTGCTCGGCTAGGTCGGGGATACCGAGAGGCTTCGCACGCGCCAGAATGCGGCCAATCGCGCGAGGCACAGTGACGGGCGCGCCCGTGGACGGCTCGCTTCCAATTATAATGAGATGGCGGGTGTTCGGTTCGAGGTCTAACGGCTCCTGGGGCCGGAAGACCTCCCCGTCATAGATCACCTCAACGCTTCGCGTCATACGTAACTCTCCCCCCTATTTTACATGACCGACCCTGCCGCCAATCAGGGTACGACCCTGTGCCGTCAAACCACACACGGCTACTCATCTCTTCGGCAGACCGTAGAGACACTGGTTATGCTGCTTGGCCAGGTCGGACACACCGAGGTCGCACGCCATTCCTAGGATGTCCTGGAGCGACCATTCGCCTGGTTCTTCCGGCTCCGCCGCCGGTTCGATTGTCACCCGGTAGCGGCCGTTGGGCTGCAGATCGAGCGGCTGTTCCGGCCGGAGGACCTCCCCGTCGAAGATCATGTCAACCGTGCGCATCATGTCAATTCAGTGACCCGTCGGCAGTCATGTCAAAGCGGCTAGGCCGAATTGCGCCTGCGGGCGCGTCTCCGCGGAGCCGACTGCGGCTTGCTCGCCCGCCCCGCCTTCGTCAACTCTTTCACAATCGTCAAGAGGCAACGGCGGCCAGCAACTAGAGGGAGCGGTGTTTCCAAGCGAAAAACCTCGCCGTCGTACACCACGTCAGCGGTCCACTTCATTTTCCTCCTCCGCTCTCATTGTACACCGGGCCGGGCGTCCGACCCCGGTTGGCGACAACCGCATTTGTGAGCGCTGCAAACTCTGTTAGACTGCGCGCTATGAAACGGCTAGGCTATGCCTGTTTAGTGCTGTTGGCAGGCGCGGTCGCGGCGGCGGCGCAGGCGCCCGGCGGTTCGTTCACCATCGAGCAGGTGTTGAGCGCGCCGTTCCCGTCCGAGTTGCGCGCCGCGCCGGCTGGCAACCGGGTGGCCTGGGCCTTCGACGCGCGCGGCCAGCGCAACATCTGGGTGGCCGAAGGGCCGGCATTCAAGGCCCGCCGGCTCACCGGCTACGAGGCCGACGACGGCCAGGAGATCACCGCCATCACCTGGAGCCCGGACGGCCGCACCATTGTCTACGTGCGCGGCGGTCCCAAGAACCAGGCCGGCGAAATCCCCAATCCCACCAGCAACCCGGCGGGTGCCGAGCAAGCCGTCTGGGCCGTTTCCGTGGACGGCGGAACGCCCCGGAAGCTGGGCCTGGGCGACTCGCCGGAGGTCTCGCCCGGCGGCGACCGCGTCGCCTTTCTCAAGGACGGCCAGGTCTGGGTGGCGCCGCTGGACGGCAAGGCGGAGGCCACGCAATTTTTCGTGGCCCGCGGCACGCTCGGCTCACAGGTCTGGTCGCCCGACGGCTCGCGGCTGGCGTTTGTCAGCAGCCGCTCCGATCACAGTTTCATCGGCGTGTACGATACGCGCAAGAAATCGGTTTCCTACCTGGCGCCCGGCGTCGATCGGGACAGCGATCCCTGCTGGTCGCCCGACGGCCAGCGCATCGCCTTCGTGCGCACGCAATCCGCCGGCGGGCCGGGCGGCATAGGGATGGACCCGGACCGCGACCTCCCCTGGGCCATCTGGGTGGCGGAGGCCTCGAGCGGCGAAGGGCGCGAGGTGTGGCGGGCGCCGGCGCGCGCCGGCGGAACGCAATCGCGCCTGGCCGGCCGCGCCCTGCATCACTGGGCCGCCCAGGACCGCCTGATCTTCACCGCCGAGCTGGACGGCTGGAACCGGCTGTACTCGCTGCCCGCCTCGGGGGGAGAACCGCTGGCGCTGAGCGCTGCGGAATGCGAAGTGGAATCGCTGGCCACGACGCCCGACCGCCAGCAGTTGGTGTTCACCTCCAACTGCGGCGACATCGAGCGGCGGCATGTGTGGCGCGCCGCGGTCGCCGAGGCCGGCGCCGCGCAGATCACGACGGGGCAGGGGATCGAATGGGACGCCCAGGTGCTGTCCGACGGCCGCACGGTGGCCTTTTTCGCTTCCGATGCGCGCCGGCCCGCCTCCCCGCACCTGGCCGCCCTCGCCGGCGGCCAGCCACGGGCCATTGCGCGGGAAACGATTCCCGCTGACTTCCCGCTGCAGCAACTGGTCGAACCGCAGGTAGTGACGTTCAAGGCGGCCGACGGCTGGGAGATTCACGGCCAGCTCTTCCTGCCGGCGGCGTCGGCGGCCGGCGGCGGGCCGCGTCCGGCGGTGATTTTCGTTCATGGTGGGCCGAGCCGCCAGATGCTGCCCGCCTGGCACTACCGCTACTACTACCACAACTCTTACGGCTACAATCAGTACCTCGCCGGCCGCGGCTACGTGGTGCTTTCGGTGAACTTCCGCAGCGGCATCGGCTACGGGCGCGCCTTTCGGAACGCGCCGAAGCGCGGGGCGCGCGGGGCCTCGGAGTACCAGGACGTGGTGGCGGCGGCGCAGTTCTTGCGTGTCCGCGCCGACGTCGATCCGGCGCGCATCGGCATTTGGGGCGGCTCCTACGGCGGTTACCTGACGGCCCTGGCGCTGGCGCGCAACTCCGACCTGTTTGCCGCCGGCGTGGACCTGCACGGCGTGCACGACTGGTCGGCCCGGCTGCGTGCAGTTGGCACAGCGGCCGTGGCGCCCGCCGATTCCTCTACTACCAATCTGGCCCGCGAGTCGTCGCCCGTGGCCGCGGTCAAGACCTGGCGCTCGCCGGTGCTCCTGATCCATGGCGACGACGACCGCAACGTGAATTTCTCGCAGACGGTCGAGCTGGTGGCCAGGCTGCGGGAGCAAAAAGTCCCCTTCGAGCAGATCGTGTACCCCGATGAAGTGCATGACTTCCTGCGGCACGCGCACTGGCTTCAAGCCTATCGCGCGGCCACGCGCTTCTTCGATCAGCATCTGAAGAAATAGGAGACCATTCGCGCGTGTCTGGGTGCGCGGCACCCGGTTACCCATCCCTGCCTGCAGTGGACGGTCCTGCTTGCATCCGAGCCGGCAGGTCCATGGGCATCACCTGCTATAATCATGTTGGACTGCGCGATGAGGTGATAGATGCCGCTGAACGTGACGCTGAGTTTCCCTGCTGAACTCGAGGAAAAACTGCGCAGAGAAACCCCGAACCTCGATGTTGACGTTAGGGAGGCGTACCTCCTGGAGCTCTTCCGCCAGGGAAGAGTCAGCCACTACGAACTTGCCTGCGTGCTGGGGTTGGACCGCTTCGAAACCGACGCCTGGCTGAAGCGGCACAAGCTCTTCGAAGGCTCTCTGACGATGGCGGACCTCGAAGCCGATCGACAGACGCTTGATCGAGTCATGAGCAAGGCTCGCTGATGCTGGTCGTCGCTGACAGCTCTCCGCTTATCGTCCTGATCGATATCGGGCACATAGCGGTGTTGCCCGTGCTCTTCGGGGAGGTCATTGTCCCGCCGGAGGTTTTGGCGGAGCTGGACCAGCCCAGGCGGCCGCAGGCGGTTCGTGACTTCACTGCTTCCCGCCCCTCCTGGCTTCTTGAGCGGGCGCCGGTGGCGATCGAGCCGATTCCCACGCTTCACGCTGGTGAGATCGCCGCCATCAGCCTGGCTCAAGAGCTGAACGCCGATCTGTTGCTCATTGACGAAGTGTGCGGGCGAAAGGCCGCCGCCGAGCGTCATATTCCGTTCACTGGTACCGTTGGAGTGATCGAGTTGGCCGCCGACCGCGGTCTGCTCGACTTGCAGGATGCCTTTGCGCGGGTGAAGAAGACTGACTTTTGGATATCGCACGAATTGCTCGATGAGCGACTGAAACTCTACCAGGCCGGCAGAAGGCCCCTCTGAGGAGTATAAGGATGACATCCGGGCCGGAACGCGTCCCCGCTCCAGAACCTGAAATGACCCACGTCCGCTATCGGGTTCTGGGAATGCTGTTCTTGCTGTCGATCATCACCTACATGGACCGCGTGTGCATCGGCTCGGCGGCCGTCGATATGCAGCGCGACCTGGGCCTGACCGACGTGCAGTTGGGGTTGATCTTCAGCGCGTTCTCGCTGGCCTATGGGGTGTTCGAGATTCCCAGCGGCTGGATGGGCGACCGCTTCGGCCCGCGGAAGATGCTGACGCGCATCGTCCTGTGGTGGTCGGTTTTCACGGCGCTCACCAGGCGGGTGACCGGCTTTTACAGCCTGTGGGTCACGCGCTTTCTGTTCGGGGCGGGCGAAGCGGGCGCCTATCCCAACAGTTCCTGCGCCATCGCCCGCTGGTTTCCGTTCGCGGAGCGGGCGCGGGCACAAGGCATGGTGTGGATGGCCAGCCGCCTGGGCGGGGCGCTGGCGCCGCTGATTGTGGTGCCGTTGCAGCGGCAACTTGGCTGGCGCACCGTCTTTTACCTGTTCGGAGGCATGGGCGTGGTCTGGGCGGCGGCCTGGTTCGCCTGGTATCGGGATGATCCGGGCCAGAAGCGCGGGGTCAGCGACGCGGAAATTCGCGTGATCCGCGAAGGGGCGCCACCGCCCGCCGGCCACCTCCCCACCCCCTGGCGAGCGGTGCTGACCAGCCCCAACATGTGGGCCGTGGTGATGATGTACTTCACCTACGGCTACGGCGTGCAGTTTTACTTCTTCTGGATGCCGAAGTACCTGGTGCAGGTCCGCGGCATCAAGGACTTCGCTCCTTACGCCGCGCTGCCGTTCCTGCTGGGCGCCATTGCCAACGGGGTGGGCGGCTGGGCCAGCGACGCGCTGGTGCGCCGCTTCGGCCTGCGCTGGGGGCGGAGAACGGTGGGGCTGGCGGGTCTCGGCTCCAGTGTGCTGTTTGTCTTCTTCTCGGTGATCCTGCCCAGCTACGCGCTGATCGGCGGCTGGCGGGCGCCGGTGGCCGTGATCTCGCTGGCCCTGGGCTTCGCCGCCACCGACTTCATGCTGCCCACCTGCTGGGCCGTCTGCCTCGACATCGGCAAGCGCCATGCGGGAACGGTGACCGGGTTCATGAACACCGCGGCGCAGATCGGCGGTGCAATCGCAGCCACAGTGATCGGCTACTTCGCCGGCCACAAACAATGGAACACAGCGATTCTGACCATGGCGGCCATGCTGTTGGTCAGCTCGCTGCTGTACCTGGTGATCGATGCCAGCCGCCCGCTGGTTGCTGAAGAAGAAGGTGCCAGGTTCTAGGTTTTAGGTGTTAGGTTTCGCGCGACCGCTAACACCTAACACCTGTCTCGGTCATTCGACGATGCGGGCCAGGTTGCGCTGCCGGGTTTCGGGCAGCGTCCACACCCAGGAGCCGGTGGCCAGGGCCAGCACCAGCGGCACCCCCAGCCCGCCCGGCAACCCATAGGCGGAGACAAGCGCCCCGACAACGATCGGCGCGAAAAACTGCACGCCCCGGGCGCAATTGTAGGAAGTGCCCATGGCGAAATTGCGCACCTGGGTGGGGAACAATTCCGCCAGGAGCGCGCCGAAGCCGGCGGTACAGCCGGAGCCGAGCCCCAGCGCGAACATCACGCCCCAGAACAGCCATGGGCGGGGAATCAGCACCTGCCATTGGAAGGCCAGCGGGTAGAGCGCGGCGGCGGTCAGCAGCGAGTAGAGGGTGTAAGCCAGCCGGCGGCCGTGCCGGTCGGCGATGAACCCGAAGGCCATCATGCCCAGGAGCTGCCCTAGTTGCGCCGTCAGGATCCACAGCGCCGAGCGGCCGACGGGCTGATGGAACTGGTTCTGCAGAAACTTGGGCAGCCAGATGTAGCAGGTCCAGTAGGTCCCCAGCTTGAAAACGCCCAGCAGCCAGCCCTTGAACATCGCCCCCAGCAGGTGATGCTGCTTCAGCCAGACCAGGGCGGCGAGCGGCGAGAGTTGCTCTTCCTTCTGCCGGCTCCACAAAGGGGATTCCGGCAAGTGTTGGCGCACGATGAACGCCAAAACAGCCGAGGCGGAGGAAACCAGGAAAACCGCACGCCAGCCGATCCAGGGAGAAACCAGCAGGCCGGTCACGGCCGCCAAACCCACCCCGACCGGTTCGCCGGCCTGCAGGAAAGCCGAAGCCCGGCCGCGCATCCGCGTGGGCGTGGATTCGGCCAGCAAGGCGTGACCGACCGCCCACTCGCCACCCACGCCCAGGCCGGTGAGCAGCCGAAACGCCAGCAGCGTCAGCGGGCCGACCGACAACGCGGTCAAGGCCGTCCCCAGCGAATACAGCCCGATGGTCCAGGTCATCACCCGCTTGCGGCCGTAACGGTCCGACAGGTAGCCAAACGCGATTCCGCCGATGCCCGACGCGCCCAGCGCCACGCCCAGCAACACCGCCTCCTCCGGCTGCGTCAGGTGCAGATCATGTCCGATCGGGATCAGCAGGAAGGAGAACAGCACCAGGTCGTAGAAATCGAACAGCCAGCCGAAAAACGAGATCAGCCAGATGCGGACGGGGAAGCACGTCGGGGCGGCCGGGCTGGATGCTTCAGGCGGTGGCGAGGCAACGGCCATGCCGCGTTGTTTACCACATGAAGTTTCAAGTTTCAACTTGGGGCGCGCCACACCTGCCCCGACTGGGAACTCTGAACTGTAGACTTACTGCTCAATGCGGAGGACGTAGCGCTGGCCGGTGCGGGTTTGAGCCGACTCGGCGCGCAGGCGGCGGGCTACGTCGCCGAGCGGTTCGGGATCGGGCTGGAAGACGCCAGGAATCCCCATCCCGATCACCCGCCTGTCGCCACCCTGGATTACGATGACATTGACCGGGCCGGTGATGATCCTGGAGGTCGGCGACCAGTAAAACGAGGGCTGCTCGGCGTCGGCGATGACAGTGGTGTATTCCGGCAGGAGCGCCGGCGGCAATGGCGGCAGAAGCGGGTAATAGGCGTAAAAGGGCGGATACCCGTAGCTATAGACGAACGAAGGCCCAAGCACCCGGCGCGGGAAGGAAGTGAAGCCGGAATGCGTCGCCGGCGGCCGGGGCCCGAAACCGACATGCCCGGCCCCCGGATGCCCGCCACCGGGCCGCGGAGCGACACCGACATGCCCGCCAGCCGGCCGCGGAGCGACACCGACATGTCCGCCAGCCGGCCGCGGAGCGACACCCACATGTCCGCCAGCCGGCCGCGGAGCGACACCGCCACGAGGTCCGCCGAACGCCGGCGCGCTGCGGGAACGCTGCTGTGCCTGCGCCGGCAACACCACGGCGGGCAGCAATAAGAGCAAGACCGGAAGCAAACGCCGCGACATGAGACCCTCTCCTGCTCACTCTAGCGCCAACGGCCGTTCGGATCAAGATGGGCCGTCGGCGCCTGAGCGAATGTGCGCATGCACGATAGAAGACGTTTCCGGGATGCTTGTGGTTTCAGCCGTCAGTCGGCCTCCTACGGTGAGAAGCGGATGCTACGCAACTTCTCCAGGAATGCGGGCCGCGCGTCGCCCGTGGTGCTCAGGCAGGCATAGGCCACGTGCACCAGCGCGGCCCTCGCTGTTCAGCGACACTTCCGAGCTCACCTGCCCGGCGTAAAAATCCAGCGGCGTGGCCGCCGGTTCGCAGGCCTGGGTAATGGAAACGGCCTGCGGCGGCCGCTCCTTCTTTTCCTTCTTATCACTCTGCTTCTCCTCGCGCTCGCGCCGGGACTCTTCGGCCGCCTCAGCCGCCGCCAACGATGACTTGGCGCGGGCCAGGCAATTGCGTGAGGGTGGAAAGAAGAAATAGAACAGGTAAGACAGGCCGTTGGTGTGGATGTGCTCGTTGAGCGCGGCCGGATTGCTGCCAATGAAAGGGTTCTCCGAAACACCCGTTTTCAGCACTTCCCAGGCTTTTCGGTTTTCCAGCACTCGAAACTCGGAAAAGACCAGGCGCGGAGCGGCGCCGGCCAGCAGAAAGGGCGGCGGCAGATCATCGTTGCGGTGTTCGGTCCAGTCGCCGGTCAGCAGCGCCGTGGCGCGATCGCCTAAAGCGAAGGTCCGCGGGCCCACCGGTGGCTCCTGGCCCCAGCCGGAAGCTGCCAGCAGCACCGCAATGAAGACAGCCCGCATGTCGCCTCCGCCAGTTAGACGCCAGCGTGGCGCGCGCCGTTTCCGCCGGCACGGAATGTTGCCACCTGGCCCCTGGCGCCTGACTACCCACCCAGCGTGATCATCTCGATTTTCTTGCGTTGGCATTCGCTGCCGGATTGGATTTGGGTGAATCTCTGCTCGGAATAGCGGTCGTTGCGGCCGCTCCATGCCGCGGTGATGGCCTGCTTGAGTTCCTCGTCGCCGGCCCCCCCGCGCAGCAGCGCTTTCAGGTCGTGCCCGGTTTCCGCGAAGAGGCAGGTGACCAGCTTCCCTTCAGCAGTCAGCCGGACGCGCGTGCAGGCCGAGCAAAATGGCTCGGTCACGGAGGCGATCACACCCACCTCTCCGCCGCCGTCGGCGAACTCGTAATCGACGGCGGGCGCGGTGGGGTCCTCGCGCGGCGCCTCGCGCAGCGGATAGCGCGACTGGATGCGCGCCAAAATCTCCCGTTTCGAAAAGACCTTGTCCGGACGCCAGTCATTGACGTTGCCCACGTCCATGTATTCGATGAAACGGATGGCAAAGCCATTGCCGCGGGCAAACTCGACCAGGTCGAGGATCTCGTCGTCGTTGACGCCGCGTTCGATCACGGCGTTGAGCTTGATGGGCGCTAGTCCTTCATTCTTTGCGGCCGACAAGCCTTCCAGAACGCGCTTCAATTCGCCGCGCTGGGTGATACGGCGGAACTTCTCGGGGTCCAGGCTTTCCAGGCTGACGTTGATGCGGCGCAGCCCGGCGGCGCGCAGCGCTGCCGCTTTCTCGGTCAGCAGCGCGCCGTTGGTGGTCAGGCACAAATCCTTGAGACCGGCCAGCGCCGCCAGTTGGGCCACGAGGCGTTCGAGGCCGCGCCGCAGCAGGGGCTCGCCGCCCGTCAGGCGGATCTTCTCCACGCCCAGCGAGACGAACAGCCGCGCCAGCCGCGCGATTTCCTCGTAGGCCAGGATTTCCTGCCGTTCGATCCAGACGTACTTGTCGAGCGGCATGCAGGACGTGCACCGGAAATTGCAGCGGTCGGTGACGGAAATCCGGAGGTCTCTGGCTGGCCGGTTGTAGATGTCCCGCAGCATCGAATCCTCGACCAGTATAGCGTGATCGGCGGATGGCGGGGGCCACGGCCCATCCTCACATTTCGCGGGCTCACTGATGCCGGAGCACCGCGGCGGGTTCAAAAGTCTGAATGCCGGAGGAATCCTTTATCGATCGCCCTGCTGGACCCAGGCCAGGTTGAAGGCCGCGTGCTTGATGGATTTTCGCGGCTCGGCGCCCGGCTGCTGCGGCAGGAAGTAGCTGTAACTGACGTGCAGCAGGCCGTCGCGCGACTGCACGATGCTGGGGTAATGATAGCTGCCGGCGGGAGGGCTTCCGGGCTCGCGTTCCAGGTGCCGCGTCCACTTCCACGTTTTCCCCTCGTCATCGGAGATGCTGATGGCCAGGCTGTGGCGGCCGCGCTCCAGATCGTTGTACACCAGCGCCCAATGGCCGTTGCGCAGGCGAGTCACCTCGGCGCCGGAGCCGGGGTTGGGGATGTCGGTGTCGCGCGGCGCGGTCCAGGTGATGCCGTCGTCGCCGGAGGTGCTGATGTGGAGGCGCTTGGGCGGCGGGCCGTTGTCGCGCATGTAGGCCACCAGCGTGCCGTCGTTCTTCCGCGCCACGCTGGGCTGGATGTTGCCCAAGCCGACGATGGGCTTGCTGGTGGTCCAAGTCTCGCCGCCGTCATCGCTGATGGCCATCAG